>JAFPCL010000103.1 GCA_017390225.1 Clostridia bacterium | reverse complement strand
CTATCTGTACACACTTGTATTTATATATAAGGAAGAAACCATTCGCCGCAAGGTCGGTTTTGTTTCTTATGCCATCAACGAAGCGGGTGCTTTTTGTGTCAACGGCACGCCGGTTAAGCTCAAGGGCGTGAATCACCATGACACACATCCCACCAAAGGTTGGACGATGTCCGACAGCGATCTTAGATATGATCTTTCCCAAATGAAAAAGCTCAACATCAATTGCATCCGCACCTCCCACTATCCGCCCACACCGAAATTCTTGGATTTGTGCGACGAAATGGGCTTCTACGTGCTTTTGGAAACAGATATTGAAACCCACGGCTTCGTCTGCCGCACCGCCGGCTACAATGGCTACGATATGGTAGATCATCCCGAAGCATGGATTGGCAATCTGCCGGAATGGGAAGAAGCCTATATGGAGCGCATGGTGCGTGCCTACGAGCGGGACAAAAACCATCCTTCTATTTTCGGTTGGTCCACGGGCAACGAAAGCGGCCACTGCCTGCATCATCATAAAATGCTCCAATATGTGAAAGCGAAAGATCCAATGCGACTTACCCACGCCGAGGATGCTTCCCGTGCAAGTGCAACCTATCCCGAATTTTACGAGCGCACCGATTTGTATTCTCTGATGTATCCTGCCCCCGGCTATTTAAAAGAATATGCCGAAGACGATACCAAACAAAAGCCCTTCTTCCTCTGCGAGTATTCTCACGCCATGGGCAATGGTCCCGGGGACGTGATGGATTATTGGGAACACATTTATCGTTATCCCAAGTTGATTGGCGGCTGTATCTGGGAATGGGCAGACCACACGGTACTACAAGACGGCGTGCCGAAATACGGCGGTGATTTCCGTGAAGCTACCCACGACGGCAATTTCTGCATGGACGGCTTGGTATTCCATGACCGAAGCTTTAAAGCCGGCTCAAAAAATGCCAAAGCCGTGTATCAATATATGCAGTGCCGCATAGAAGGCGATGACCTTTTGGTTACCAATCTCTACGATTTCACGAATTTGAATGAATACCATTTCACCTATGAAACAGAAATTGACGGCAAAATCATCAACAAACAAACCGTCGTTTTAGAAGCTGCACCCAAGGAAACCGTGAAGCTTTCCTATACAAAGGCGAATTCTTGCACACTGGGCGCCTATATCAATTGCTATCTGCATGATGCCGACGGCTATGAAGTTGCTTTTGTGCAGATTCCCTTAAAAGCAGAATGTGCGCCTCTTGCACTTTGCGACAGCGCTGCCGCAATATCCGAACAGCCGAAAGAATTTATCATCCAAGGCGATGGCTTTGGCTACACCTTCTCCAAAATCTACGGCACTTTCACCTCGATGATGAAAAACGGCGAAGAACAGTTGGTCGCCATGCCGCAATTGACCGTCATGCGCGCTCCCACAGACAACGAACGGAACATCAAGCACCACTGGTATAAACAGACCGGCGGCCCTGCGGAAAATTTCGACCGTCTGTTCACCAAAATTTATGCCTGTGCATGTAAAGACAACGTAATCTCGGTCAAGGGTTCTCTTGCCGGCATCAGCCACCTTCCCTTCTTCCGCTTTGAAACGAGCTATACTTTTTACGCCGACGGCACGGTAAAGGTTTCTCTGTCCGGTGATGTGCGAGAGAACTGCATCTGGCTTCCCCGTCTGGGCTTTGAATTTTTCACGCCCTATGAAAAAGACGCCTTCTTCTATTACGGCAGAGGTGCTGACGAAAACTATTGCGATATGAAGCATCATGCCAAAGTCGGTTTCTTCACAAGCACGGCAGACAAAGAATACGTCCCCTACCCCATGCCCCAAGAGCACGGCAACCACACCGATACCCGTCAGCTCCAAATAGAAAACGGTCTTTCTTTCCTGTCGGACACCGGCTTTGAATTCAATGTATCTCACTACACTGCTAAAGCCCTGTGCCACGCCATGCATATCGACGAGCTTCAAAAAGAAAACGCCACGATTATCCGCATCGACTACAAAAATTCCGGCATCGGCTCCAACTCCTGCGGTCCGGAACTTGATCCCAAGTACCGCCTGGATGAAAAGCGCATTGAAAATTTTGAATTTTATATTCAATAAATAGTTTTAATTAATATAATGGATTTTCAACCGGCAGACATAATTCTGCAAAAGGAAATCCATTCATTATATCTCGACAAGAAGCACTTGCAGTTGCGAATATGTGGATATTTTTTGT
>JAFPCL010000102.1 GCA_017390225.1 Clostridia bacterium | reverse complement strand
GGCACTATATGAATATACTATTCCCGAAGGGATTGAAAGCATAGGCGAAGAAGCCTTTGCATCTTGCGAGAATTTGACAAGTGTAACGATTCCCAAAAGTGTGACAACCATTGAGGATTATGCCTTTTTGGAATGTGCGTCTTTAACGGATATATACTATGACGGCAGCAGTGCGGATTGGGCCATGGTTGACATTACCCCGCATAATGACGAATTGGAGGCGGCAACCATCCACTATGCCATAGAAAGCGGCACTTGTGGCGAAAATTTGGTTTGGACACTGACAGAAGATGGTGTACTGACCATTTCCGGCACGGGGGAGATGGTCAATTGGGAATATGGATCCGATCCCCCATGGGGTGAAAAATATGAGAAAATTACGAAGATATGCATTGAAGAAGGCGTGACAAGCATCGGAGATTATGCTTTTGAAGATTTAGCAATAGAAAGCATCACACTACCGGAAAGTGTGAAAACCATTGGTGGAAGCGCTTTTGGGTATTGCACACGACTCAAAGAAATCATTTTTCCGCAGCAAGGCGTTGTGTCTATAGGCCCCGGTGCCTTTTGGGGCTGCGCTTCACTGGAGACCATAGAGCTTCCGGAAAGCTTGGAAACCATAGGATTTGGGGCATTTTCGATGACGGAAAATCTCAAAAGCGTATATCTTCCCAAGAATGTGCGTGAGTTTTTCGTCTATCACCCCTTTATAATGTCGATAATCGAGGAAATCACGGTAGATGAAGAAAATCCGTATTTCCGAGCGGAGGATGGTGTTCTTTACTCCAAAGACGGAAAAACTCTGGTTGCCTATGCACCGGGCAGAGAAGGTAGCATATTTACTGTGCCTCACGGGGTGGAAAATATTGATGCCCTTGCGTTTAACGGCAGTCAATATATTGAAGAGATTGTACTTCCGGACGGCGTATTGCGGATAGAACATGGTGCATTTTCTGATTGTTCACAATTGCAGAAAATTTTCATTCCACGAAGTGTCGTTTCTATTGGAGATCAAGTCTGTGGCTATTCTGAAAATGATATAGTGATAGAAAATGATATAGTGATATATTACGGCGGAAGCGCATTCGATTGGGGAAAAATTGAAATTGATTCTAACAATGACGAGCTAAAAGCCGCAACCATCCACTACGCCATAGAAAGCGGCACTTGTGGCGAAAATTTGGTTTGGACACTTACCCAAGATGGTGTGCTGACCATTTCCGGCACGGGGGATATGGCAACATGGACGACCAATGAGGATATTCCTTGGCAGGATAAAAAAGAACAAATCACCGAGATTTATGTGGAAGAGGGCGTGACCTCCATATCTGACGGGGCGTTTGCATTTTGTGCGGCAGTCACAAAGGTTCGCATGCCAAGTGGGCTTCAATCCATTGGGGCATCGGCTTTTAGCTTTTGCACGGCACTTTCTGATGTGATTCTGCCCTCGGAAGGCTTGGTATCTATCGGAGATTATGCATTCTGTGCCAGTGGCGTAACAAGGCTTGATTTTAACGATGGTTTGGAAAGTATCGGCAGATTGGCTTTTGTAGAGTGTACCCAATTAACCTATGTAGGTTTGCCGAAAAGCTTGCATAGCTATAGCCTGATCAATCCGTTTTACGGTTGTACCTCGCTGGAACAAATTTTACCGGCTATGGGAACGACCGGTGTATGCACCGATGGAGATGCGCTTTATACATACGACGGGACAATTCTGCTATGCTATCCTGCGGCGCAAAACGGGGATGTTTTTGGGACGGACGAAGATTGGGGCTTGACAGCCATTGGTCTTGGAGCATTCTCTTATGCGAACAACCTGAAAAAAGTTTATCTTCCCGATGGTGTAACACAGATTTGGAGCGAAGCATTCAGCCATTGCTCGGCATTGACATCCATTGCCATTCCGGCAACGATGCAGAGCATTGATCAAGGGGCGTTTGTAGGTTGTGAAAATCTGACGGAAATATTATTTGGCGGAAGCGAAGAAGAGTGGAATGCCATCGTCATAGGCGATGACAATGAATGTTTAAAGAACGCAACCGTTTATTACAACACATTAGATCGAGGATATGTCGGAGAAAATATTCTTTGGACATATACAACAGATGGTAAAATGACGATCTCCGGCACGGGTGAGATGATTTTTGAGCCATATGAAGAGGTTAAATATTGGCGGTATGCACAGGAAGTAACGGCATTGGAAATACAAAGCGGAATAACCACAATTGCGGATGTTGCTTTTGATGATTTCAACAAGATTACGGAGCTTACGATTCCCGAAGGCGTAGTGCACATTGGGCGTAGTGCTTTTATGGACTGTCGCAAGCTTACGAAAGTTCAGCTTCCGAACAGCTTGAAAACCATTGGAAATCATGCATTTGACACATGTTTCAGGTTGGAGAATATCACGATTCCCGACAGTGTGGAATCCATTGGTGATCTTGCGTTCTGGCAATGTTCGGCAGCCAAAACATTGCATATCGGCAAAGGCGTTACCTCCATAGGGGCAGGCGCATTCGGACTTTCTAAGCAATTGGAGACATTTACCATTGATGAAGCCAATACGGCATATTGTATCGAAGACGGTATTTTGTACACGAAGGATAAAAAGGAACTCGTTTTCTATATGATGAATAAAACAGGGGTATGCACAGTTCCGAATGGTGTGGTTTCGATTGCACCGTATGCCTTTTCTATGCACGAAGGACTGACAGGCGTTATTCTGCCTGAAACACTGACCTCATTGGGGAACAATGCTTTTGAGTATTGCTTCGGCATTGAAAAAATAATTATTCCCGATAGTGTGACACAGATACATGAAAAAGCTTTTCAATATTGCGAAAATCTGGTCAGCGTTGTGATGGGAAGCGGCATAAAGCTGATGGAAGAAGATGTGTTCGGTTTTTGTAAAAATTTAAGAAATATCTATTATAAAGGAACACCTTCTGCATGGAATCAAATCGATATACAAAAAGGACATTATATCCTGAGTCGTGTAACTATCCACTATGCCAAAACATTCTCCGTAACAGAAACGGTGCAGGAGGATGAAACCGTGACCGTGACCGTGCTGTTGGAGGAAAAGCCGGAAGAAGGCGTTGTGATGCTGGCATCCTATGATAAGGACGGCAGATTTATCGGCTTTGATAAACAATCGATGCCCGAAGGTAATACTGCAACTCTTTCCGTCACGGCGGCAGAGGGCGGCACGTATAAAACAATGCTCTGGCAAGCGGTTGGTGATTTGCAGCCCTTGTCGGCGGCAGAATAAGCAAAAAAGCATCCCTGCGGGGATGCTTTTTTGAGATAAGAGATAAGAGAGAATGGATAAGAGATGTGGAGGGGGATGTAAAATAATTCTTTTGAATCCGGGGATGGAAAAAAAGAGTGCGGAACGTGCGAACTGAATACATTATCAAGGCATAGCCTTGATAATGTCATCCCGAAGGCGTACGATGGTACGTCGAGAGGTGAAGT
>JAFPCL010000101.1 GCA_017390225.1 Clostridia bacterium | reverse complement strand
ATTTTTTCCTCGCCCCGAAAGCATACGGACTTGATGCAGAAGCCAGGGCAAAAGTTGCCAATCACCGCGAATCCAGCGGTGCTGGCGTGTGGAAAAGGACAGATAGGACGAGGGGTAGCCGTCCAGAAGGAAAATATCACTGCAAAGACCGCACCGCACAAAAGAGCCCTCCAAAAGGTCATGGCTGAGCACGCGATTTTCGGGAATGGCACCGGACAGGACTTCTTCAAAAACCTTGGGGTCAAAGATACCCTTGCCCGTGTAGATGCCTTCTTCGAATATTTCCTGATAAAAATCCGAAGCGGCGGCAGAGTAAGGGTCAAGCCCACCGCCACCGGAGTACACGGCGGAAAAGAAGGTGCGGTGTCCTTCGTTAAAATCTACGGCAATTCGTGGCTGAATCACCCCATAACCACGCCTTACGATGCCGTTTTGCACCACGGGGCGATTCAAGGGATGCATCATGGTGCCAATCAGCTTTTTTGCCGCCCCCAAGGGAAGCACCGTATCTCGATCCAATGTGATGACATAGCGGACATCCTGTAACAGTGCGGGAGAGGAAATATAGCGGAAGGTCGCCGTATCGTTTTTGGTCAGCAAGCGAACCAGTGCCAAAAGTGCCCCACGTTTTCGCTCCTTGGGGCGAAACAGCCCATCGGCGCACGGCTC
Source organism: Clostridia bacterium (assembly GCA_017390225.1). GTDB lineage: Bacteria > Bacillota > Clostridia > CAKSNL01 > HGM11501 > RGIG1017. The sequence goes on along the minus strand of JAFPCL010000101.1, from coordinate 6,178 downwards.
ACGGTGCCGCACCAAGCAGACAAACCGATCCCCAAAGGTTTCTTGGAGGGAAGCCATGCCGTCTTTGAGTGCCGATAAAAGAGCTTGATCTGCTTCCGTTTCTTTATCGCGGCTTTCTTTAAAATCCACCAAAAGTGCAAACACAAGGTTATTTTCGGGGGAGAGGCAAGCGGCTTCGGCGAGCTTGTCAATCAAGGGCTTTGCATCCTGTGAGTCCCCCATGAAAACGGGCGTCACGATAACGGTTTTGCCCTCCGGCGGAATCCCGTTGTCCAAGGATAGCCGCGGAAGCGGCCGTGCAGGTTTTCGAAACAGGAGCAGGCGAGAGAAGATGGCGGAAAACAGCCCAATCAGCAAAAACCTTGCCAGTGCCACCAATGTCACCGAATCCGTCCACAAATAAAAAAGAAAAGAAGCGGCATACACCGTGCCCAGCAAAAGCCACACATACAGGGAAGGCGAAATGCGTTTTTCTTTTTTCAGCCCCAAAAACAGGCGAAAATCGTTTTTCTTTTCGCCGAGAAGAAGAGCGCTTAAATCGTTCTCCGCATAAGAGAGTGCTTTTTTGGCAACTACGACTTCCGTAAGCCCCGAAGCGGTGCTGAGTGCTTTGACGGCACGGATGTAGGAAAGGCGGGTTTCATGAGAAGATGCCGCAAAAAGGGCATCTTTTGAAAATAAAGCGGCAACGGGGCTGATCATGGGGTGAAGGACTTTCATATTGAGCCGATCTGCCGCCCGAAAGCCGGTGATGGCTTCTTTGATGTCATCGGTTTTTGCTTTTTCGGGACTGCTTGCACACATGACCGCCTGATCAAAATACAGTGCTTTTAAAACAGAAGGCAACATAAAAACATCGTCTTCCGTGAGACTAAGCTTTTGCTTTCGAAGCTTTCGTGCCAGTGTTTCTTCCCTCAAGGGCGAAATCGGCAAAAGCCGTGCCGCTTCTTTTTTGAGGGGCTTATATTTTGGCGGAAGTGCCGGAATATCTTTTAAGAGCATGGGAATGTTATCATACAGCCACTGCTCTTGCGGCAATAGCACTTCTTTTCTTTTTGCTTTATCCACAAGACGTTTCTTGCATTTTTCGAGGATACGTTTTTCTTTCTGCATCCGAAACAGACCTCCCTTTTGGGATAAAGTTTCCCCAAAAAGAAAATTTTTATACAAATCGCTCAAAACATGGGCTTGACTTTGGGTTGGCTACGACGTATAATAAAAGCATACTTTACCTATCAAGGAATTGCCACGTTTGACCGGCTCTGTTTTCATCATTGTCAGCAAAAAAAGTCTATTTAAAAAAGCATCCCTCATGGCAGGGATGCTTTTTTGCTGATAATGATTTTCAGTGCCGCGGCGGCGGTGGTCACGTCTTTCATCGTGGTAAACGGGCCGACGGAGAAGCGCAGGGCACCGGTAGTTTCCGTTCCCATGGCTTTGTGTGCCAGTGGGGCACAGTGGAAGCCGCCGCGGGTTATGATGCCGAAATCTTTGGAAAGACATTCTGCCGTGAGGATGTAATCGGCTTTTGAAAGCCGCACACAGACGACACCGGCACGGTTATCCCCACTCCCGACAGGCGTTACACCTTCGATATGGCAAAGTTGACGAAGAAGCATGCCTGCAATGTCGTGCTCTTTTTGATAAATCGTGGCAACTCCGTGCTTTTCGATATAGGCAACGCCGGCACTGAGCCCTGCAAGCCCGATGGTGTTGAGCGTGCCGCTCTCTAAGCGTTCGGGGAAGTCCTCAGGCTGGGACAAGTCTTTGGAGTTTGTGCCCGTGCCGCCCAAAATCAAGGGCTTGATATCGATGCCTTCTCTGACATACAGACCGCCCGTGCCCGTGGGGCCTAAAAGCCCCTTATGCCCGGGAAATGCCAAAAGATCAATGTGCATTTTTTCCACATCGATGGGAACACACCCTGCCGTTTGGGCGGCATCGACCATAAAAAGACTGCCGACACCGTGCACGAGTGCGCCGATGGCTTCCATATCATTAATGATTCCCGTGACGTTGGAGGCGTGGGTGAGAACTACCAGCTTCGGCGGCGGTGAAAGATAGGAACGAAGGGCTTCCGGGGAGATGCCGCCTTTTATGTCGGCAGGCAGAAGCCGAACATAAACACCGATTTTTCGCAGGGCTTCTGCCGGGCGCAAAACAGAATTGTGCTCCAAAACCGATGTGAGGAGTGTGTCCCCGGGGGAGAGAAGACCGAACAGACCTAAATTCAAGGCGTGGGTTGCATTCTGGGTGAATACGATGCGAGAGGGGTCGCGGATATGAAACAGGGCAGCCAGCCGTTCGCGGCAGGTGTAAATCAGCTTCATCGCCTCCAGGGACATTTTGCCGGAGGTTCTGCCGGGATTGCCGCCGGCAAAGGTGGCGGCATATTCCATGGCTTTATACACACTGTAGGGCTTGGGATAGGTGGTTGCCGCATTGTCTAAATAAATCATGAGACATTTTTGGACAAATCAGCCGTATATTTTCACGTAAGGCATATCGGGATCATCGGTTTCCTTCCAGAGGGCACGAATCCGGATGCCGTGACTTGCCGCCAAACGCAGGACATCTTGTCGTTTTTCCGTGTCGAAAAAACGAAGGCTGTAGCTGCAACCTCCGGCAGAGAGCACGGCAGGTGTTCCGATAATTTGCGAAGCAATGCCGTGTTCCTTTAATATACGTTGGAGACGGGTAGCGGCAGTCGCAGAGGCTGTTGTCGCAAGCATTTCATCACCTCCTTTCCTTAAATAGTATTCTTTTGACCAAAAACCCGTGAACATTATGTAAATTTTTTTATTTTTTTTTCAAAAGACACTTGCGAAATTGTTACAAAAGTATTATAATGGATAATGAATATTTAGAAGGAGGAGTAAACTATGACCGGAAATATGTTTCAAGATTACTTAATGCAGTTGTGTGCCGCAACGGGACGTTCGGTGGATATTGCAGAAACCCCCACCTCCCTGATTCTGGATAATATGCCTTTGGAGGTCGGTGATGTCTTGCGCGATAAGGCGGAGCTGTGGGAATCTGCCGGCGTACTGCATGTGCAAGGCGGTTATACCTTCCTCAGTGCAGGAAATAAAGACAATGCGGATTTTGTCGCCATTGTCTCCGGTGAAGACGGAGAAGCGGAGCGAATTGCTTCCGTGATCGGCGTGTCCGTTGCCAATATGCGTCAGTTTGTCAGCACCAAGTTTGACAAGGGAAGCTTTATCAAGAATATCCTTTTAGATAATGTTCTGATGGGGGATATTATTGCCCGTTCCCGTGAAATCAATTTGGAATTTTCTGTAGAACGTGCCGTTATGCTCGTTCGCATCAAATCCGATCCGGAACGCAATGCACTCAATATCTTAAAGCGCCTGTGCCCCGATGAAGACCATGATTTTGTCGTTCGTATCGACAATCACTCCATTGCGGTTGTCAAGGAGTTCCGCGGCGGTGCAGAAACCAGCCGTATCGAAGATATCGCCAAAAATCTCTTGGGCACTTTAATGACGGAAGCCATGATTATTGCAACCGTCGGTATCGGCACGATTGTGCACGATATGCAGAGCCTGCCCAGAAGCTACAGAGAAGCCCATATTGCACTGGAAGTCGGCAAAGTGTTCGACACGGACAAGCCCATTGTCAGCTACGACAATTTGGGTATCGGCCGCTTGATTTATCAGCTGCCCACCACCATGTGCCGTCTGTTCTTGGACGAAGTGTTCAAGAAGGATTCTCTGGACTCTTTGGATAATGAAACCATTCTCACCATTCAGAAGTTCTTTGAAAACAACCTCAACGTTTCCGAAACCTCCCGTCAGCTGTATGTCCACAGAAACACACTGGTGTATCGTTTGGACAAGGTGCAGAAAGCCACGGGGCTGGATCTTCGCGTGTTTGACCACGCCATTGTTTTCAAGGTTGCCATGATGGTTAATAAGTATCTGGAAGCCAACCCCAACCATATTTAAAGAAAGGTACGTAACAAATTGATAGAGTTTAAAAATGTCAGTAAGGAATACAAAAATGGAGTGCGCGCCCTCAATGATGTTTCCTTCCGTGTCGATAACGGTGAATTTGTCTTTCTCATCGGCCAGTCCGGTGCAGGTAAATCCTCCATTATCAAGCTTTTCATGTGCGAAGAGCGGCCCACCTCCGGGCAGGTCTTTGTCGACGGGGTAGATATCTTGGGGCTCAAGAAAAAGCAAATCCCGTTTTTGCGCCGCAGCTTCGGCGTTGTATTCCAGGATTTCCGCCTGCTTCCCAAAGCAACGGTGTTTGACAACGTCGCTTTTGCCATGCAGGTTGTGGGCGCCAGCCCTCGGGAAATTCGCCGCCGTGTTCCCGAGGTTTTAAGTCAGGTAGGGCTTGCCGCCCGTGCCAGAAGCTATCCGCATCAGCTGTCCGGCGGTGAACAGCAACGTGTCTGTGTGGCTCGTGCCATTGTCAATAAGCCCTCTGTTTTATTGGCAGATGAGCCGACAGGCAATCTTGATAACGAAATTGCCCACGAAATCGTGGATATTTTCAATGAAATTAACAGAAACGGCACCACCATTCTGATGGCAACGCATGCCGACTGGATTGTCAACAGCATGCAAAAGCGTGTTATCACCATGGAGCACGGCCGTATCGCAGAAGACAGGGAAGGAGGCGACTACCACATTGGGAACGCATCTTATTAGTCTGCATATCAAAACTGCCTTCCGCGGTGTCATTAAAAACAGCCTGATGGCGTTGGCATCCATTATGTCCTGCGCTTGCTGTCTGTTTCTGTACGGTCTTTTCATGCTTCTCACGCTGAATGTATTCTTTATCGGCCAGCAGGTGCAGAATCAATGCGAGATTCAGGCATATTTTGTCGCCGATCTTTCGCAGGAAGCCATCGATGCCGCCTGTGAAAAAATTGCCGCCATTGACAACATCACGGAAACGGTGTTTGAATCCAAAGAACAGGCCCTTCAAAATTATAAAGCCCAATTGGGCGAAGATGCCTCGGCGCTTGACGGGCTGGACGGCGAGAATTTCATGCGCAACAGCTTGAAAATCCGCATGAAAGACATTTCTGCCGTAGCACAAACCGTGCAGCTGGTGGCAGAGATTGAAGGCGTGGAAGAAGTGAAGAACCGCCAGGATATCGTAGACAAGATTTTAAGCATTAATAAGGGAATCCGCCTGATTAGCTTTATTGTTATGGTTCTTTTAACCTTTGTTTCGCTTCTCATTATCGTCAACACCATCAAGCTTTCCGTGCAGTCCCGTGCCAACGAAATTCATATCATGAAATACGTTGGTGCAACCAACTGGTTTGTCCGTTGGCCCTTTATCATTGAAGGTCTGATTGTCGGTGCCTTCGGTGGACTTCTTGCCACCCTTGCCGTCACCGGCGGCTACGGATATCTGATCAGCTATACCACAGAGGCTATGGACATCGTAAAGTTCTATTCCGTCGCAGAGGTCACTCTGCCGCTCATTACGATTCTTCTGTTTGGTATTATTATGGGCGGATTCGGCAGTTTCCTTGCAGTGCGCCGCCACCTTGATGTATAAAGGAGAACCCGGTATGCAAAGATATAAACATTATTCCGTATGGCTGTTGGTTATTTGTATGTTGTTTGCCATGCTCCCGGCGCACGCAACGGGCGGCTTGAATTCTCGTCTTAACGATGCCAAGTCGAAGCTGCAGCAAGAGCAGAAAAACCTGAATCAATACAAAAATCAGCAGGCAGCACTTCAAAACGAAATTGCAACCTTAGACACGAAAATCAATAACTATGAGCATGCAATTGCAGACCTTTCCATGCAGATTGTGGAAAAAGAAGCCTCCATTGCTCAAAAAGAGCAGGAGATTGAGTATGCCCAAGCGCAGTGCGATGTGCAAACGGAAAGCTTCAAGACCCGTGCTCGTGTTTCCTATGAAAATGGGATTTCCAACTATTTGTTGGTACTGTTGGGCTCGGCAAGCTTTTCGGAGTTCATTTCCAATATGGAAACGATTGCCGCCATTGTGAAATATGATAATTCCGTTTTAGGTTCTTTGAAAGAAAATAAAGCATATATTGAAACATTGAAGTCCGAGATTGAGCTGGAAAAGCAGGCACTGATCGAAACGAAAAATCAGCAACAAACCTGGATGCAAGAGTGCGAAACGCTCCGCAGTCAAAAGCAGTCGGAATATAAT
>JAFPCL010000100.1 GCA_017390225.1 Clostridia bacterium | reverse complement strand
GCCGTAGGAATCGACAAGGTTCGTGGCAAGAGGTTTGCCGTATGCCTGCAGTTCATCTAATTGCATCAGATAACCGTCGCCGCCTACCTGCTTCAGCTTACTGCCGTACACGCGGATGTATTTTGCCAAAGTAGGCTCGAAGGTGTGGGTGCGGCTTCGATAGGTGAGATCGGTATCGCCCGTGACGGTGGCAACATCCATAAAGGTCATGCCGTCATAGGAAAGCTGGACTTTATAGTCTGTCGGGAAGCCTTCACCTTCCGCACGGGGGTACAGAACAACTTTTTCTACGTAGTATGCGCCGTTCAAATCAACCATGACCCATTCGGGGGTGTTGTTGAAGTTCTGCTGTACGGCACTTGTCCAACCGGGCTGAGAACCGTTCTTGATATTGCCGTCCGTGAGGCAAGCGGGCTTCCATGTGCCTTCGGGGGCTATGTAGCTTGAGGAGGCAGAAATGCCCTTTCTGAGTGCGATATTGTCGCCTTCCTTCCAGGCGTTGGATTGGGCTGTGTAGGTGGTTTCATTGCGGGGGACACTCTTGCCGTCGGCATAAACCGCAACCTCGCCCAAAGCCATCATGGAAGAGGACTTTGGGAAGCTCAGCTTGACGTAGCGAGCGGAGGTCTCTTCAAAATAATAGCGAAGAGCTACGGTCGTGGGCTTGTCGATATTGGATTCGTGATACACTTTTTTCCAGAAATCACCGTCATTGGATGTGTAGATCGTGATGGCGGGGGGATAGTGCATACCGACATGGACGTTGCTGCCTGCCGGGAACAGCTCCACGCAGTCAAAGCTTTGTTCTTTATTGAGATCAATAAAGACATGGGCTTTATCTGCCATGGAGTTATCAATCAGCCAACCGTGGAATGCGGAGGTTTCTTGCAGGATACCATCATTTAAAAGCTCGGGAGACCAACCGTTGGTGTAGGTGCAGCCGGAAACCTTTACTTTTCCGTAGCGTGCTAAGTTGACATCTGTTTTTTCGGGGGTGGGGTTATAAGCGTAGCCTTCATTCAGTTCGTAAAGCACGGCACCGCCGGGGATAATCGTGGTGGTAATGACACCGTTTTTGAAATCAAGTGTTTCCTGCGGAATACCCAAGGTGTCATGCACACGGCGCACGGAGGTGACACCGCTGAGTCTAAAGGAAGCATTTGCCGCGCCCTGATAATTCTTATTAACAATCATCAGATAGTTGCGGTTGGTGGTTCTGTCTTTCAAAAGAGATACGATAAAACGATTCGAGTTCTGCGATTGTGCCACGAAGCCGGCAGGAATCGCTTGAGCCTCCGGTGCATTAAAGGAGCCTGCCTGATAAACATAATAGGCATCGGTATTCTTTAAAATGCGGCCCATACCCTTGGCAACTTTATTGACGGATTTGGCTCCTTCGTATAAAGAAGTCGGCACGCCTTTTTCGGAAATAATCGCACCGTAGAAATCTTCACTACGATTGGTGGGCAGGAAATAGGTGAAATACTTAATCTGCTTGTTACCGTAGGCAAGGCCAACATTGATGTGATAACGAAGTTCGTTGACATTCAGCCAACGGAAACCGCCGGGCTTACCGGTGGACTGGGCATAGAAGCCGGAATTCAGCTTGCCTTCATCAAAGGCAACACGGCGGGCAATTTCCATATTACTGAGAAGCTGATCCTCACCAACTGCGGTGGAATTGTCGGGGAAGGGATAGTTGTCGAAGGAGATAACACTGTCGAAGTCTGTGACTCTTGCCCATTTTGCCATGACGGGATAGGCATTGGCATATGCACCATAGGCATGAGGCGGCAGGAAGTTTAATGATGCCATACAGCTGGGATCCATTTCACGAATAACGTGGTAAGCATGCGCATAGGGCTGAGGATCCCACGGTTCGTCCTTCAAGTGGATACCACCGATACCGGGAAGATTGGTATAAGGGGCAAACAGACTGCGGATTTGTTCGGAAGTTTGGGCGGTGGGGTTAAATCCCGGAAGCTCTGTAGAGAAGTACAGTCCGTTTTCATATGCAAAAAAGATGGATCGTAAGATTCTGTCCTTCTGCATGAAAAGGTCGTTGCCTTCATAGGAATCAAAATATGCTTCACGCATCAAATTGTACTGTGTGCCGTTGGTGTATTCGGGCGTGGGCGGCCAGAATGCAATGATGCGGATGTTGTCGTCACGGTATTCTACATACACATCAACGGTTGCGGCTTCGCCACGGGTGCCGCTAACGGTGATTTTGGCATAACCGACAGCCTTTGCCTGAATGTTGCCGTTTTCATCCACGGTGGCAACGTTTTCGTTACTGCTTTCATAAGTAAAGGTATCGGAGACACCATCTTTGTAGAAAGCTTTTACTTTTTCGGTTTCAGTGGGCGCCATCACCAGTTGGGGCTTTTCCACTCGCACGCGAGTGTTGTCCACAGCTTTACCGTAGACAGATATTTCGTTGATTTGTGTCATATATCCGTCGGGACCGACGTTGCCTGCACCGAATTTAGAACAGCTGTATTTCACATAACGTGCATTGAGTTTAAGAGCGGAGAAATAGAGCAATTCTTTGGCGTGTGCACCGGCATCGTAGCGGGAAGCAATCATTGTGAAGGTCGTGCCATCTTCGGAAACGGCAATATTAAAGTCTGTGCCGAAATAGGTAGCACTTGCAGGGAGCATGGTGATATAGCTCAGCTCATACACAGCGCCCAGATCCAGCTGCACCCATTCGTCACAGTAGCGCGTGTTTGTATAGCGCTTTTGCGCTGAAGTCCATCCGGTGGAGGTGTTGCCATCGGCAATCATGGCACGACTCCATGTTTCCGAGGGCATTTCATAGCTGGAAGAAGATGTGACGTTTGTAATCTTTAATTTTTCGCCTTCGGTGGGGATGTAGGCTTTACCATAGACTTCGGCTTCGCCAATCTGCATCAAAAAGCCATCGGAACCTTTGTCGGGAAGATTCGTGCCGCGGATCATCACGGCGGCGGCAATTTCCGGCTCGAAAGTGAAGGTTACGTCTTCTTTTACATCGAAGGAACCTGTCTGTTTGTGTGCAACGGGGTGGAACCAGGTGCCATCTTCAGACAGAAGAATCTCAATATCAGCGGGCAGGTCGGAATTACTGCGCAGGATAACCTTGTCAACGGTATAGAGGTTCTCTAAATAAATACGAACCCATTCTGTTTCGTCGGCAGAGGGGTTTTCCTGCGTGTCGGAAGTCCAACCCGTTTCCATTTTGCCATCATTAATAAAGGTTTTGTGCCAACCTATATCTTTAAAACCGGCATCCGGCGTGGTGGAAGAAACCATCACGGGACGATTAAGTGCCAGATTGTCGGCGGCAAAAGCATACACCGAGGAGAGGCACAGAAGAAGGGCGAGAAGCATGATTAATTTTTTCATAACAAGTCTCCTTTGTAAAAATACATAAGCAAATTAATCATGCTATATTTAGCATAAAAAGTCAATAGTATATTTTTTTTTATGCACTTTTGTACCTTTTTAATAAATCCTCGGTCAATTGCGCTCCAATGACTTCCACATCGGAAAAATCCATGGCTGTAGCATAGATACTTTCAATTTTTTTATGCCACTCCCGTGCTTTTTTCATGGCAGTAATGCTTTTATCGATCATCTGGTGCACATCCTTGGGATATTTGGGCAACGGCTTGCAAAGATAGATTTCTTCTCCCACGGAAGGAAACAGCGCACAGTCTGCCAAAACGGCAAGGGGAAAATCATGCAAAATGATTTGCATGGGTTTTTCTTCGGGGAAAAGCGGCGAATAGCCAATATCAAAAGAAATACCGTTTGCTTTGGCGCGCATAGCAAGACTTTCAATGATTTGGGATGCCCCCTGTCCTTTGATAAGGATCTTTTTGGCGGGAAGCCCGTCGGGATAGGAAACGATGCCATCGGGGGTGATCGCAAACAAAAACATATTTCTGACAATGGATTTGTTGTCAGATTTTTTCGGGAAATATTTCTTTTCGATTTCGGCGGCAATGGCTTCTGTTTCTTTCGGATCGGCGGTTTCATTGGGGAGAATGCATGCGGCGGCAGAAATATAGGAAAAGGCGTTCTTGTACAGCGCTTGCTTTTTTTGAAGTGCTTCGGTGAGAATCGGACGGAATCGGGACAATTTTTCGGGATGCAGGCATCCGTATAAATCAACAACCATGCCGCTCACTCCGGGAAGTGTAGGATCCATGGCATGGGGCGCGGTGGAATCGGTGACGGCTAATTGCAGCTTTGGAAAAATCAGACCATCCAAGGAGGACGGGTCGGAAGCACAGTGCAAATATTCCGTTTCGACTCCGTTTTCCCGCATCACGGCGGCAATGCGCCTCATCATGGTGGATTTACCCGAGCCTGAGCTTCCTTTGATATCATAGCGAAATCCCGTCTGCATATCGGGGAGCACGGAGGGAAGGTAAGTAAAAAATCCTTTGGGCGTGGATGCCCCTGCAAAAAATTCTTTTTTCATAAACGAATCTCCATTTCATCATATTGTAGCTT
>JAFPCL010000099.1 GCA_017390225.1 Clostridia bacterium | reverse complement strand
TTATACCCGTTGGAAATAAACCCGAATCGGTCGATTTTACAGATAAAATTAAGAATATTTTCTTAACGTATTTCATTATAACTAATTTTTTTGTTTTTGTCAATCTGTTCTTATTTTCAAAAACCAATTGACATTTTTCGGAAAGTAGAGTACAATATAATAGTATATTTTTATACCCCAAAAGGAGGATTTAAAACATTGATATATTCCACGATTTTAGATGCCGTCGGACACACACCGATGGTTCGTTTGAACCGTCTGACAGGGCCCGATGATGCAGAAATTTTAGTTAAATACGAAGGCATGAATATCGGCGGCTCCATTAAGACCCGCACGGCTTACAATATGATTTTAATGGCAGAAAAAGACGGGCTTTTGTCACCCGATTCAATTATTGTTGAGCCTACCTCCGGCAACCAGGGCATCGGCCTTGCCCTTGTGGGTGCCGTGAAGGGCTATACGGTCAAAATCGTTATGCCCGATTCCGTCAGTGAAGAGCGTGTGAAGCTTATGAAGCAGTACGGCGCCGAAGTGATTTTAATTCACGACAAGGGTAACATCGGCGATTGCATCGACGAATGTCTTCAAACTGCCATTCGCATGGGCGAAGAAGACCCGAAGGTCTATATTCCCCAGCAGTTCACCAATCCCAACAATCCTTTAACCCATATGCACACCACAGGGTTGGAAATCTTAAACGATGTAGAAGGTCCCATCCACGGCTTTTGCTCCGGTGTCGGCACCGGCGGCACGATTTCCGGCATTGGTGCTGTCTTAAAAGAAAAGAACCCCGATATCAAAATCTGGGCAGTCGAGCCGGAGAACGCCGCGATTTTAGCCGGCGGCGACATCGGCACGCATCTGCAGATGGGCATTGGCGACGGCTTGGTTCCCGATAATTTAAACTGCTCCATCTATGAAGATATCTGTATCGTAAAAGACGATGAAGCACTGGAAACGTCCCGCCGTTTAGCAAAGGAAGAGGGGATTCTTTGCGGCATCTCCAGCGGCTCCAATGTTGCCGCCGCTTTAAAGCTTGCCAAAATTTTGGGCAAAGGCAAGCGTGTTGTCACGATTTTGCCCGATACGGGAGAGAGATATTTTTCAACCCCTTTATTTACACAAAACTAAAAATTGCATTGCATGAAAAAAGGAATTTTACGATGATTCAAGGAAAAAAATTTGAAAAAGCCAGAAAGACCGCCAAAGAATGGCTGGCAAAAATGACCTTAACGGAAAAGATTGGTCAGCTGTCCCAGTTTGGTACATCCATTTATTCCGATGACGAAAACACCTACAGTGACCACTTCGCTGAAGGTAAAGTCGGCTCGTACTTAACCATCAAGGGCGCAGAAAAAACCAATCAGGTGCAAAAAGAGCTTTTGTCTAAAACCCGTCTTCCCATTCCGGCGGTTTTTGCCGATGACGTTATCCACGGCTACCGCACCACCATGCCCACGCCTCTGGCGCAGTCCTGCACCTGGGATCCTGCCATTGTTGAGGATTGCGGCTCTGTCCAAGCAAAAGAAGCCTATCGTGATGGCATCCGCTGGACGTTCACTCCCATGATTGACATTGCTCGTGACCCCCGTTGGGGACGCATCATGGAAGGCTTCGGTGAAGATCCCTTCCTGTGCTCTCGTCTGACAGAAGCCGCCGTTTCCGGTATCCAAGGCAAAGAGATTGGCGAAAAAGATAAGCTCCTTTCCTGCCTCAAGCACTTTGTTGCCTACGGTGCATGCATCGGCGGCAGAGACTACAACAGTGTCGATATCTGTGAGCAAACGCTCCGTGATGTGTATCTTCCCTCTTTTAAAGCCGGTGTGGATGCAGGGGCGGCAACCATCATGTCCGCATTCAACGATATCAATGGTGTCCCCGCTACGGCCAACCGCCACACGCTCCACGATATTCTGCGTAAAGAATGGGGTTTCAACGGCTTTGTGGTCAGCGATGCCGGTGCCATCAATGAACTTTTGAATCACGGATTTGCTTCCGATCCCAAGCACGCCGCCGAGCTTGCCTTTACCGCAGGTGTCGATATGAACATGGCAGGCGATTTATATAACGATGTGCTCCCTGTCCTTTTAGAAGAAGGCAAAGTCACCATGGAGCAGATTGACGATGCTGTCGTGCGTATTTTAACTTTGAAAATCATGTTGGGACTTATGGATGAGCCCTATACCGAAGAAGAGGACAACAGCCGTGAATGCTACTTCTCCCCCGAGCACCGCGCCGTTTCCCGCGAAGCCGGCAAGCACGCCATCGTTCTTCTGGAAAACGACGGTGTCCTTCCCTTAAAGAAAAATCAAAAGATTGCTCTCGTCGGTCCTTTGATGGACAACAAAGAACATGTTTTGGGTGGCTGGGCATGCCTGGACGATCCTTCCAAGACTGTTTCTATTTTAGAAGGCATGACAGAAGCCTTCGGCGAAGAACAAATCATTGCCGCCAAAGGCTGTGACATTGAAGGTGACAACAGAGAAGGCTTTGCCGAAGCCGTTGCCGCCGCCGAGAAGGCCGATGTCATCGTTGCTGTCATGGGCGAACACAGATCTATGTCCGGTGAAGCCATGAACCGCTCCGATATCCGCCTGCCCGGTATCCAAGAAGAATTTATTCACACCCTTGCCCAAACAGGCAAGCCCATTGTTCTTTTGGCATCCTCGGGCAGACCCTTGGTGCTGACCAACGTGCGCGAGAAAGCCAATGCCATGCTGATGATGTGGCAGCTCGGTACCGAAACAGGTCACGCCGTTGCCGATGTACTCACAGGCGCCCACAACCCCAGCGGTCACCTCACGGCTACCATGCCTTGGTCTGTCGGTCAGATTCCCATCAACTACAGCCATTTCAACACCGGCCGTCCCGCACTCAATGTTTGCTGGTTTGAATCCAAATATATGGATGCTCCCATCGATCCCCTGTATCCCTTCGGCTACGGCAAGAGCTACACGGAATTTGCCTACAGCAACGCCAAGCTCGATAAAGAAAGCATTTCTATGAATGAAACACTGACCGTTACCGTCGATGTCACCAACACAGGTGATGTGGCAGGCTACGATGTGGTACAGCTCTATGTCCGCGATATGGTCGGCTCCCGTGTGCGCCCGATTCGTGAGCTCAAGGGCTTCGAAAAGGTATGGCTTGAAGCAAAGGAAACCAAGACCTTGACCTTCACCATTTCCCCTGCCGATCTTGCTTTCACCAACAACGCAATGCAAACCGTCACAGAGCCGGGTGATTTCCAGATCTTTGTCGCACACCATGCTTTGGATTCTGACATTTGCCTTCCCTTTTGTATTACTTGCTAAGAAAAGAGTGAAAAATATTGATCCCCATTTTGGTTAAATTAAAAGGAAACATCCGCCATCCCGGCGCTATGGATGACGATCCGGTACAAATCACCACCACGGGCACCTATGCTGCCCGTGGCGGTATTACCTGTATTCGCTATTTAGAAAGCGACGAGCTCGGTCTCGGCAAAGATGTCTACACGAACCTTGTGATCAAAGACAATCGTTTGGTCATGACGCGTCGCGCCAACGGCACGGAAACCCGCCTGGTCTTTGAGCCGGGCAAAACCCATCATTCCTACTACGAAACGCCCTTCGGCTCTTTTCGTGTTGCCGTTGTCACCCAAAAGCTGGATTATGACACCTCCGAAGCCGGCGGAAAAATCGATATCAAATATACACTCAATTTAAACGACGCCTTTTCGGGCGAAAACTCCCTTTCTGTAGAGTATACCCCCGATGCATGAAGCGGTCATCTATTTACAAAGCATTCTGCCCGAAAAAACGCGCTATTTCGTAGGTGCCGGCTGTGACGTGCGTACCAACAGCCTTTTATGTATTGCCCCTGAAGATCAAGCAAACCTATTGCAGAAACTAAAAAGCGATTTTTTCTCCTGTGCGGTGATTGACGGCTTCTTGCATTTCACATTTTCGGATGATGTGCTTTTAGAAACTCTGTCCGAGCAATTTCCCGTACAGGAAATTGCTTTTTCGGGCGAAGAATCTTTAGACAACCCGAGGTTCTATCCTGTCTATCTCATCCGCCGCACAATGGCTCTGTGCCGCCTCCATGGCACGGATACAAGCGTGCTTCCCCAAAATAGCACAGCACGAAAGCTTGCCGTTCGGCATCTTTTGTTTTCTTTGCTGTATGCGGATATGACAGGCTCTCGCAAAGAAAAAAACATCAATATGCTTGTTTTTGAGCTTTCTTCGCTTTTATCCACGATTCGCTTTTC
>JAFPCL010000098.1 GCA_017390225.1 Clostridia bacterium | reverse complement strand
CCTGCGAGGAAGCAGAAGCACTCGGTCTCCTCGGACAGAAGCATGGAGCCGAGGTTACCGTGGCCCAGACCTACCTTACGGTTTTCTGCAACCGAGCCGGGGATGCAGAAGGACTGCAGACCGATACCGATAGCACCTTCAGCAGCAGCAAAGGATTCGTGACCTGCCAGGAAAGCGAAGCACTTGGTTTCTTCACGCAGAAGCATAGCGCCCAGGTTACCGTGGCCAAGACCAACCTTACGGTCGTCGGCAACAGAACCGGGGATGCAGAAGGACTGCAGACCTACACCGATTTTTTCAGCGGCGTCGGCAGCCTTGGTGCAACCGTCTTTGATAGCGATAGCTGCGCCTACAATGTATGCCCAGCAAGCATTTTCAAAGCAGATGGGCTGAATGCCCTTAACGATATTGTATACATCGATGCCCTTATCATCGCAGATTTTCTTTGCTTCTTCGATGGAAGCAATGCCGTGCTTTGCAAGCTCTGCGTTGATCTGGTCGATTCTTCTTTCATAACTTTCAAATAAAGCCATTGTGACGTACCTCCCTTAATTATTCATGACGGGGATCGATAAGCTTTGCAGCATCATCGACTCTGCCGTACTGACCGCTTGCCTTTGCCATTGCTTCGTTGGCATCCATGCCTTTGGCAATCATTTCCATCATCTTGCCGAGATGAACGAACTTGTAACCGATGGTTTCGCCGTTTTCATCGACTGCCAGCTTGGTGATGTAGCCTTCTGCCAATTCCAGATAGCGAGGGCCTTTTTCAAGGGTTGCATAGGTGGTACCAACCTGAGAGCGAAGACCTTTACCGAGGTCTTCAAGGCCTGCACCGATGGGAAGACCGTCTTCGGAGAAAGCGGTCTGGGTACGACCGTAAACGATCTGCAGGAACAGCTCGCGCATAGCGGTGTTGATCGCATCGCAGACAAGGTCGGTGTTGAGAGCTTCCAGGATGGTCTTGCCAACCAGGATTTCGGATGCCATAGCGGCAGAGTGGGTCATACCGGAGCAGCCGACGGTTTCCACCAGTGCTTCGTGAATAACACCATCTTTAACGTTTAAGGTCAGCTTGCAAGTGCCCTGCTGAGGAGCGCACCAGCCGATACCGTGGGTCAAGCCGGAAATATCCTTGACTTCCTTTGCCTGAGTCCATCTGCCTTCCTGGGGAATGGGCGCAGGACCGTGATTTGCACCTTTTTTAAGCACGCACATTTCTTCAACTTCGTGTGCGTATTTCAAATTTGCCATAGTAAATTCTCCTTTCAAGATTATCGATAATATCATATCACTTTTCTCATTGTTTTGCAAGCCTTATTTTAGAAATTTTTTCTACTTCCGCAATTATTGTATATTTTTCACTGTATTTCTTGACACGTATTTTATAAAATGTTATAATATAATATAAACTTAAATTGAAACGAAGGTATGACATTGCAAAAAAACTGGACATCTCCGCCCCGCAATCCCGATGCGGAGGCACAATTGATACAACAACTGAAAATAAAGCCGCTCCTGGCACGCACACTGGTTTCCCGCGGGTTTTCCGACCCTGAAAATGCCGCCGCTTTCCTGCAGGAGCAGGCCGCACCCTTTTATGATCCCTTTCTTTTTAAGGACATGGATATCGCCGTGCGGCGCATCAAAGCCGCCATCCATAAAAAAGAGCACATCACCGTCTATGGCGACTACGATGCCGATGGCGTTTGCGCCACTTCGCTTCTGCTTTCCTATCTGCAGTCGGTGGGAGCTGTCGCGGATTACTATATTCCCTCTCGTCTGACAGAGGGGTACGGCATGAACGAGAGTGCTCTGTCTTTGATTGCCGAACGCGGCACCACGCTGATTATCACCGTAGACACGGGCATTGCCGCCCTCTCGGAGGTTCTTTTTGCCAAAGAGCTCGGCATGGACGTCATTGTCACCGACCACCATAATTTCACGGGCGATATGCCCGAAGCCCTTGCCGTCATCCGTGCCCAACGTCCCGGCGACAGCTATCCCTTCGGGGAGCTTTGCGGTGCCGGTGTTGCCTTCAAGCTCGTCTGCGCCCTGTCCGACGACACGCCGGAAGTGCTTTTCGAGCAATACGGCGAGCAGGTTGCCATCGCAACCATTGCCGACCTTATGCCCCTGATGGATGAAAACCGCGCCATTGTGCGCCGTGCCATCCGTAAAATGCAGCATACGCCCTCTGTAGCCGTCGCCGCCCTTCTGACGGCCGCCGGCTTCACGGACTTTCCCTCTTTGTCCTCCACGGACATTGCCTATTATGTGTCCCCCATGATCAATGCCGCCGGACGGATTGCCTCCGCTGATGCCGCCTTCTCGCTCTTCATGGCAAAAACGCCTGCGGAGGCAGAGCAAGCCGCAGAACATCTTGTTGCGCTGAACGCCCGTCGACGTGCCATTGAAGCCGAGGTTTCTCAAGAAGCTCTTTCTTTGGTGGAAGCAAGCCGCATGAACGATGCCGATATGATTCTGGTGGTTGCACATGAAGGCTGGCACTGCGGCGTTGTCGGCATTGCCGCCGCCCGACTGGTGGATACATACCAAAAGCCCGTGATTGTGCTTTCTTCCGAAGACGGTGTTTCCACCGGCAGTGGCAGAAGTGTGGATGGGTTTGATTTATACGAAGCGCTCACCGCTTGCTCCGATATGCTTATGCATGCCGGCGGCCATTCCCAAGCCGTAGGGCTCACCATCGCCGCCGACCGTGTGTCGGAATTCCGCGATCGGATCAACGCCTTTGCCAAAGCGCACTACCCAAGCGGCATCCCCCCTGTCACTCTCTGCGCCGACGGCACTGCATCTTTAGCGGAGCTGACCGTCGATGCCATTGCAGAGCTGAACCGTCTGGCACCCTTCGGTGCGGAAAATCCGCCGCCGATGTTTATTTTCTCCGACACCACGGTAAAAAATGCATACACCCTCAAAGAAGGCAAGCACCTGAAAATGAATATAGAAGCAGACGGCATGGTTTTGGACTGCATCGGCTTTTCCTTGGGGAATCTGTGTCACGGCTTGTCCGCCGGCACACCCGTGCGCGTTGCCGCTCGTCCCGATATCAACTGCTTCCGTGGCAAGACCACGCCTCAGCTCAAGCTGGTAGATGTCAAGCCTTCTTCCGGCAAAGAAGCATTGCCTGCACTCGATCCCGAAATACGTGCCGCTTTTCGCAAGCGTGTCGGCATCTGCTACAGTTATTTAATGAAGCTCCCCCACCCCTTCTGCGGTAGCTTCGCCGATTTGGCGCAAGCCATCTCCACCCCCGATATTTCCTTCTCCGAAGCACTCACCACCGGCGTTGTTGCCGTGCTTTGTGAGCTGTCTTTGGTGCAGACCATCATCAAAAGCGGACAAACGGAGCTGTCCCCCATTCCCTCCGACAAAAAGCTGATTTTAGAAGAATCTCCGTCATTTTTGAAGCTTGTCAAATATGCGGATCACTATTTAAACGAATCTCGAAATGCCCTGTGGGCAGAAAGGCGATGATTTTTCATGCAAATCAAAGAAGACCTGTCCTATCCCGCACTCGTGGAAAAACTGAAAGCCTACCTCACCGGAGATTTAGCCCCCGTTGCCCGTGCCTACGAGCTTGCGGCAGAGGCACACAAAGATCAGGTGCGCCAGTCCGGCGAGCCCTATATTATCCATCCCCTTGCCGTTGCCCATATTTTGGCAGACCTTCAAATGGATATGGAATCCATCTGCGTGGGGCTACTGCATGATGTCATTGAAGACACCGAAACGGGAAGAGCCGAAATCATTGCCATGTTCGGCGAAGGCATTGCCGATTTGGTGGACGGGCTGACCAAGCTCGGTAAAATCAACTTTGCCAGCACGGAAGAAAAGCAGATTGACAACTTCCGTAAAATGTTCTTTGCCATGGCAAAGGATATCCGTGTCATTATTATCAAGCTTGCCGACCGCCTGCACAATATGCGGACATTAAAATTCAAGCGCGAAGAACGTCAGCTGGAAATCGCCAAAGAGACCATCGAGGTCTATGCACCTCTGGCAAATCGTCTTGGTCTGCAGCGGATCAAATGGGAGCTGGAGGATTTGTCCCTGCGCTATTTAGACCCCATTGCCTATTACGATATTGTCCAGGGCGTAAAACGTAAAAAAGAAGAGCGGGACGCCTTCATCAAAGCCTTGATTGAGCGCATTGAAACCAAGCTCCATGAGTCGGATTTATCCCCCACGGTCTACGGCAGAGCCAAGCATTTCTACAGCATCTACCGTAAGATGTTCACCCAAAACAAGTCCCTGGATGAAATCTATGATTTGTTTGCCGTGCGTGTCATTGTGAACACGGTGGAAGAATGTTATATGGTGCTGGGCATCGTCCATGATCTGTATAAGCCCATTCCCGGTCGCTTCAAAGACTACGTCGCCATGCCCAAGCCCAACAAATACCAGTCCTTGCACACCTCGGTTATCGGTCCCGGCGGTCAGCCCTTTGAAATTCAGATCCGCACCTGGGAAATGCACGAGATTGCCGAACGCGGCATTGCCGCCCATTGGCAGTATAAAGAAGGCGGCACCAATGCCGACCGCGAGAAATACCAGTGGGTGCACGACTTGGTGGATATGCAAAAAGATGTCAATAATTCCGAAGACTTCTTCCGCCTGTTTAAAATCGACCTGTTTACCGACGAAGTATTTGTTTTCTCCCCCAAGGGCGACGTGTTCAATCTGCCGATCGGCTCCACCCCCATCGACTTTGCCTTCATGGTGCACACCCAGGTCGGCTATCGCATGACGGGCGCAAAAGTCAACGGCAAAATCGTGAATTTGGATCACGTGCTGGAAAACGGCGACATTGTGGAAATCATCACCGGCGCCGCCTTCCATTCCCCCGGTGCCGACTGGCTGAAAATCTGCAAAACCAGCCAGGCACGCAACAAAATCAAGCAGTGGTTCAAAAAAGAACGCCGCGATGAATACCTTGCCCTCGGCAAAGAGCTTTTGGAAAAAGAGCTTTTGCGCCACGGCTATAAAAAAGAAGACCTTTGGATTCCCAAATATCTGGAAATCGTTTTCAGAAGATACAACTTCTATTCCGAAGATGATTTATATGTCGGCATGGGGTGCGGCGGCATCAGTGCTAACCGTGTGGTGCTCCGCCTTGCCGATTGTAACCGTGAGCTTTTGCGCCAAAGGGAAGAAAAAGCCCTGCAAGAAAAGCTTGCCGCCGGTCGTGACAGTGCCCCTTTAAAGCCCACGAAAGAGGG
Organism: Clostridia bacterium; assembly: GCA_017390225.1. Lineage (GTDB taxonomy): Bacteria > Bacillota > Clostridia > CAKSNL01 > HGM11501 > RGIG1017. The sequence continues at coordinate 951 of JAFPCL010000098.1, read as the reverse complement.
CGTCATTGTCGAGGGCGAAAGCGGTTGTCTTTTAAAGCTTGCCCATTGCTGTAACCCTGTGCCCGGTGATGCCATTGTGGGCTTTATCACCAAAGGCCACGGCGTCACTGTCCACCGTGCCGACTGCGTCAACGTCGATCCTTCCAATCTCACGGAAGAGAACAAAAAACGCCTCATCGGCTGTACTTGGGCAGAAAGTACGCAAGTCACCTACCCCTGCGGCTTCATTTTAGAAGTCAGCAACCGTGCCGGCATCTTGGCGGATATCTCTGCCGCCATCACGGCGCAAAGCTTGTCCATCACATCGCTCAATGCCCGCACCCTCAAAAACGGCATGGGCATCATCGAGCTGACAGTCGCCGTGAAAGACCGCTCGGCGGCAGATCGACTGGGCCGTGCATTCCATCAGATTCAAGGCGTATTTGATGTGCGCCGTACCAATGAAAAAAAGCAAGGAACGGAGGGCTGGAAAGATGCATTTTAAATGTGTGCAAAGCGGCATCTATGGTGCCAATTGCTATATTGTATCCACCGATGACGGCAGTTTCATGATTGATCCCGGCGGCATGGAGGTTGTTCCCCACATTCCCGCGGATTTAAAAGCCATTGTGCTGACCCACGGGCACTTTGATCATATTGGCGGCGTGGATGCCGTGCTTGCTGTTAAAAAAGTGCCAATCTATATTCACGAAAAGGATGCCCATATGCTGACAGACACGGTGCAAAACCTGTCTGCCGCTTTAGGTGGCTATCGATTCACCGCAACGCCGGCAGACCAAAGGCTTCATGATGGCGATGAATTCATGGGCTTTCGTATCATGCACACCCCGGGGCACTCCTTCGGCTCGATTTGTCTATACAGCGAAGCAGACAAAATTCTGTTCTCCGGCGACACCCTGTTCCGCGAATCTTACGGCCGCTATGATTTCGGCGATTTAAAACAGCTTCTTT
>JAFPCL010000097.1 GCA_017390225.1 Clostridia bacterium | reverse complement strand
CAACAAAGTATTCGTATCAACAACTAAAGTTGTTTGATGATAATCCGGTTTTTACAATAAAGGAGGGTGCTTGAAATGGGAAGCAGAGGCGCATTTGAAGATGTTAATACAGGTAATTTCACATTCATAGATGGTGGACAAACTTTTAATTCAATCGGTGAAGTAGATGGTGTAAAGGTGTTAGTGAGAACAAGTGGTTCTGTCAAGGCGCCGGAGTATTCGCATACAGAAAATCGCACATATGCAATTGTGCAAGACGGACAGCTAAAGCATTTGACTTTTTATGATGAAAAACATAAGCAATCTGTTAGTATTGATTTGTTACATGAACATGGTTCTAAAAGACTTAAACCACATAAGCATTACAATCTTGACCATACTGATGACGGTATACCTGTGAGTGAAAATGAATTGAAACTAATAAACAAAATCAGGAGGAGGTTTAACTTGAAATGAGAATTAACGAATTTAATAATTTAGAGGAGTTTAAATCGCAATATTGTGGTTGGTGGGATCCTTCTGAAGGTAAATGGCTTGGATTGGAATTTAAATATAATAACATGTTCTATCGTTTCCATACTGGCTTAATGCTTGATGAAAAAAAACCGATTTTACCTAACGGAAAAGAAGGTAAATTTTGCATTTACGAAATGATATGTGAAAAAGAAAAGTATCCTTCTTGTGATAGATATCAACTGATAGGATGGTATTCGGATATGGATGATCTTTTGGAACGTTGCATCATAGAAGGCGAAAAATTTGAAAAGATCATAACGGAAGATGATACTGAAATTTTAGCACAAGACTGAATCGCATTACGACAGCAGATAACAGTCTATTTACTATCGCGCGAAAGTTAATATTAGTAGAGAGAACACCTGTCTTATGATGGGTGTTCTATTTGTATGTAAATGTTGTGATAACCTCTCGGTGTTACCAAAATCAAAGATTTTGACACCTGAGAGAGCATTGAAATATACACTCCGCAACACTATGTATTGCTACGTTGCATATGAAGAAAATCTCTACAGATTTTCTGTGTTTATGTTATAACAAGCACTGAATTTGGCATTACAAATTCGGTTTTTAAGGGATACCCCTAACACCCCAAACCATGAAAGGAGCAAGAAATTATGAGAGAAAGAACGAAAACTTTTTCGGTAAGATTAAACGAGAAAGAACACGATAATCTTAACAGAATAATCAAAAAATGTGGCACCACAAAGTCGGCTGCTATCCGCTCGGTAGCAAACCGTTATCTTCCAAAAGAACGACCGCCGGATGAATATTTTGAGTTTATAAAGAGACTAACGGAAATCGGAAATAATCTGTATCAGATATCGTCTGAAACAGAAAATGACGAGCTTAGCGAGCAGGTTAAAAAACTTGATGAGCTCATTCTTGAAATCAACAAATTCTATACCGTACCGGAAAGGATGGATGCAAAATGGCTACAACAAAAATCTGGGATATAAAAGGGAGACTTGACTCTCTGATAAACTACGCCGCAAATCCTGATAAAACAGATGGTATAGTTGCATTTCATGCTATGCAGAGTTTTAAGCCCGGAGAGGTTACACCAAAGATTGCACACGAAATCGGCAAACGACTTGCTGAAGGAATGTGGGGCGACAGATTTGAAGTCGTGATTGCAACACACCTTAATAAAGAGCATCTGCATAACCACTTGCTCATTTCGTGGTGTTGAGGTTTGATGTATGCTTTTTGTTCATGACTGTCAAGATAACTAAAATTTTCTTCGCTTGCATAGCCTGCATCAGCGATGATATTTTCAATTTTTCTTCTGCTTTGTCTTTGAATTCTATCCATAAACGGAATTAAGGTTGTTGTATCTGTTTTTAAAACAGAATCGTTTTCCGGTAAAATTTTTTCTAAATCTAATGGCAAAACTACTTGATTTCTATCTCTAAACATAGTATAATATCACTGCTTTCTGTATGGTTTTGATTGCAACTAAATTATACCATGAAAGCACAAACCGAGCAACCTTTTTTGGCTGCTCGGTTCGTTTTTTGTTGCTGTCTTAATGCGACAGCCCCTTTCAGACTGTCATAACGGCAGGATTTTCTTTTTGCTGTATTTTTTATTTTCAGTTTTACAGTGCAAACTGGAACACGCAATAGCCGGCGTAGATTGCCAAAAGCACGATACCTTGCACGCGGGAGAGCTTGCCGCGTATAAGGGAGGGGATGACGAGGAGGGACATGACGGCGAACATCACGGGGATGTCGATGGCAAGGGATGCGTTCATGCCGAAGGCCTGCTTTTCTTGCGGGATGCCGAAGGGCGACAGGACAGTGGATACGCCGCTGACTAACACTAAATTAAAGAGGTTGGCGCCGATGATGTTGCCAAGGGACAGGGCGCCGTGGCCTTTTAAAAGGGATGTGACGGCGGTGACAAGTTCGGGAAGAGAGGTACCCAGTGCCACGAAGGTGAGGGCGATGACGGATTCGGGCACACCGAGCTGTTCTGCGATGATAATCCCGTTATCCACCAACAGCCGTGCGCCGACGGCGATGAGCGCCGCACCGATGAGCAGAAGAACGATTTCTTTGCCGAGGGAATTTTTCGGAGCTTCTTCCTCTTCTTCCTCTTGCGTTCCTTTGGCATTTTTGAGAGCTTCCACTACCGAAATGACCATATAGAGAACAAACAGCCCGACTAAGCCGATGCCGACGGTGCGGGAGAAATAGCCTGTGGTGTAGGCAACGATGGAATAGACAATGGCGGCAACGTAGAAGAAAATGACCGGAAGCGAAAGCGGCTTTCTGTTGATTTTCGCCGGGCGGATGGCAACCGTGAGGGCGGCAATCAAAGACGTGTTGCAAATAATCGAGCCGATGGCGTTGCCATAGGCAATTTCGCCGTGACCGGCAACGGCAGAAGTGGCGGAGACCATAACCTCGGGCAGGGTGGTGCCGATGGACACGACGGTGGCGCCGATTAAAATTTCGGGAATGTGGAACCGATGGGCAAGCCCTGTGGCACCATCGACGAACCAGTCGCCACCTTTAATGAGAAGCACAAGCCCTACAATAAATAACAAAACAGGTACAAGCATTTTCTTTTCCTCACTTTTCTTTTTAGTATGTGCAATAAAAAGACTTTTACCGCATAAAAACACGGTAAAAGTCTCATTACAATCTTTGGATTGCTGCGTGCCGATTTCTATATAAGAAATGTATTGACGACAACGCAGACGGAAAAGCTTTTCCGCAAATTACTCCCTCTTACTTTGGGCATTATACCACAGAAATTGCCATTCGTCAACAATTTTCGTACAATTCTTTACAGATATGCTTCGATAATAGCCTCCAGCTTTGCCATATTCTCTCTTGTGGGTTCCGGAATATGCCCGAAGGGAAACGCGATCCCCATTTGATCGTATTTCGTTTGGCAGATTTTGCGGAACGGAAGCAACTCGATTTTATCTACGCACGGGTGTGCAACGGCAATTTCTTTCAACTTCTCTATCTGCTCTTCCCCATCGTTGATACCGGGGATGATGACCTGCCGCAAGGTCGTGGGCATCTTGATTTCTTGCAGATAGTCCAAAAACGCCATCGGCATTTCCATCGAACAGCCCACATGGGCACGGTACAACTCATCTTCTGTGTATTTGATATCCAAAAGCACCCGATCGGTCACAGCCAAAAGCTTTTTTATTTCTTCCGTTAACACCTGCCCCGATGTATCGAGGCAGGTGTTGAGTTTTTCTTCATGGCACAGAGAAAAAAGCTTTTCAACAAAGGCCGCTTGGCACAAAGGCTCACCGCCGGATGCGGTGATGCCGCCGGTTTCGCCGAAATACGCCCGATAACGCAGGGCTTTTTTCACCAGCTCTTCGGGGGTATATTCTATGCCGCCCGAAAAATCCCATGTGTCGGGGTTATGGCAACACTTGCACCGAAGCGGGCACCCTTGCAAAAATACTACAAAGCGAACACCGGGGCCGTCTAATGTCCCCATGGTCTGAATGGAATGAATGTTTCCCATCATACCACTTCATGGAAGGTGCGGCTGATGACCTCGCGCTGTTGTTCACGGGACAGCTTGTTGAAATTCACCGCATAGCCGGAAACACGGATGGTGAGGTTGGGATACTCTTCCGGATTTTCGTATGCCTTCATCAGTGTTTCTCTGTTTAACACATTGATATTGATATGGTGCGCCTTTTGGGCAAAATAGCCGTCTAAAATGGCAACCAGGTTTTGTACTCTTTCTTCTTCCGATCTGCCGAGAGCTTCGGGGGTGATGGAGAAGGTGTTGGAGATGCCGTCGCGGCAATCGTCATAGCTGAGCTTTGCTACGGAATTTAAAGATGCCAATGCGCCGTTTTCCTCACGGTTGTGCATGGGGTTGGCACCGGGGGCAAAGGGCTCTGCCGCTTTTCTGCCGTCGGGGGTGGCGGCGGTGTTCTTGCCGTACATGACGTTCGACGTGATGGTCAGCACCGACAGGGTGTGGATTGCCTCACGATAGGTTTTCGTCTTGCGAAGCTCGGCAATCATCCGATGGGTCATATCCTTGGCAATGAAATCCACGCGGTCGTCATCGTTGCCGAATTTCGGGAAATCGCCCACGGTTTCAAACTCGGTAATAAATCCGTTTTCATCAATAACAGGCGTAACGCTTGCATATTTGATGGCACTCAAAGAGTCTGCCACAACGGAAAGACCGGCGATACCGAATGCCATAAACCGCTCCACATTCGTGTCGTGCAAGGACATCTGCAAACGCTCGTAGGCGTATTTATCGTGCATATAGTGAATGATATTCATGGTATTGACATACAAATGGCACAGCCACTGCATATAGATTTCCATACGTTCCATCACGGCATCGAAGGAGAGATTCTTCAAAACCTCCATCTGCGGGCCGACGTGCATGCCGCCGGAGGTGTCGTAGCCGCCGTTGATGGCAATGAGAAGAAGCTTTGCCAGGTTGCACCGTGCGCCGAAGAACTGCATCTGCTTGCCGATTTTCATAGCAGAAACACAGCAGGCAATGGCGTAGTCGTCCCCGTAGATGGGGCGCATCACATCGTCGTTTTCATACTGGATGGAGTCGGTGTCGGCAGACACTTTGGCGCAGAACTTCTTGAAATTCTCGGGAAGCGCCGTTGACCACAAAATCGTGAGATTCGGCTCGGGAGAAGAACCCAGGGTGTATAACGTGTTGAGCATACGGTAGCAGTTTTTCGTAACCAGCGTTCTGCCGTCCTCGCCCATGCCGCCGATGGCTTCGGTAATCCACATGGGGTCGCCGCCAAAGAGCTCATTGTATTCCGGGGTGCGCAGGTGACGGGCAATGCGAAGCTTCATGACGAAATCGTCCATCAGCTCCTGGGCTTCCTCTTCGGTGAGCGTGCCGTTTTCGATATCGCGCTCGATATAAATATCAAAGAATGTGCTGACGCGACCTAACGACATGGCCGCACCGTTTTGCTCTTTGATGGCGCCCAGATAACCGAAATACGTCCACTGGATGGCTTCACGGGCATTTTCTGCCGGACGGGAAATATCAAAGCCATACATTGCCGCCATGTCTTTCAGCGCGGTCAAAAACTCGATTTGCTTATAAAGCTCTTCATCCAAGCGGATATTGACAGAATCAAAGTGCCCATCGGACAGCTTTGCCTTATCTTTTTTCTTTTCCTCCAACAGCATGTCCACCCCGTAAAGGGCAACACGGCGGTAGTCGCCGATGATGCGCCCTCTGCCGTAGGCATCGGGGAGCCCTGTGATGAGGTGGCATTTTCGCACCTTACGCATCTCGTCGGTATAGGCACGGAACACGCCGTCGTTATGGGTGGTACGATAGCGGAATTCTTCTTCTATCTTGCGGCTGAGCTTATAGCCATAGGCTTCACATGCCTGCCGCGCCATACGGATGCCGCCGAAGGGATTGACCGCACGCTTTAAAGGGCGGTTGGTCTGCATACCCACGATAATTTCATTGTCTTTATCGATATAACCGGGGGAAAAACTGGTGAGGGAAGATACGGTTGCCGTGTCAATATCCAGCACGCCGCCATACTGCCGCTCCAGGGCAAACAGAAGCTGAACCTTTTTCATCAGCCCTCGGGTGCGCTCGGTGGCACCGCTCAAAAAGCTTGCATCGCCTTTGTATTCTTTATAATTCTTCTGAATGAAATCACGCACGTTGATTTCATCTTGCCAGATACCTTCTTTAAATCCATTTTTGTTGTCATGTCTCATAAAGCATTCCTCCCATCTAAAGGTGTCGGTCGAGCAATTTCTGCTCTCTTTTATTATATAATATTATCTTTATTTTGTCAATAAAAACGAAACGCCGCCGATGCCAAAAAATCATGGCTTCAGCGGCTTAATTTTGTATTTATTGCATTGCATAGGCAACCAATTCTGCTATACACGCGCGGTCGGAAAAATCGCCGTCGGCATCGCAGAGCTCAATAAGAAGCTTTTCCATCTCCGTCGGATTTTCCTTGCCCGACATCAGCTTTTTCAGCGCTATGATTGCCGTGCGATGGGGCAATGTCAGCTCGGACAAAATCATTTTCCCGGGGAAATTGAACATTTTGATTTTTTCATATGTATTTCCCTTGAAGTTTTTCTTCATCACAAGATCATCATAGTAGCGCCTCATATCAATGGGGGTAATCCCCGTGGTGAACACAATGATTTTTTTACCTTCCAGCTTTTGTATATTTTTTGTAATCAACGACACGCCGGCAATCATTTCGGCATACAAACCGCCGCCGTAGATCATCGTGTCATAGCTTTCCAAATCCGAAATTTTCACATCTGTGTATTTTTTTGCCTCACAAGACAAGCTTTGCGGTAGGCTTTGGTAGAGCCGTATTTTGATTTATAAATGACAATGGCTTTCATGAAAAATTCTCCTGTCCGTATATGCTTTTAATTTTCTTCAAAATTTCTGTATCTGCCGGGCAAAAATCGAATTTTTCCGTCTCATTTGCCGTAATCCAGCGGATGTCCTCATGCTCGATTTTTTTGGGAACACCTTCTTTAATTTCGGCATGAAAAAGCGTCAGATGCACCGTGATATCAGGGTATTCATGGACAACCTCCATAAACACATCCCCCACGGATAAAAGCACATCCAGCTCTTCCCTGCACTCGCGAACTAAGGCTTCCTCCTTGGTTTCCCCCGATTCTACTTTTCCGCCGACAAACTCCCACAGTAGGGCTCTTTTTTTATGCTTGGGGCGCTGACAAATCATGAATTTGTCTCCTTCCCAAATGAGTGCGGCTACAACTTCAACCATAACGCTTACCTCTTTTACGCCGCCGGCAGGCAACGGGAGCAGGGCGTAAGTCCCATGCTTTTTGCCGCCTCCACCGTGGTTTTTATACTGCTTTTCAGATACGAGCATCCTTCCGCATGGTATTTTTTGCCCGTTTCCGTGATATAGACAACCGTGCTTTCCGCTTGCACCGGCGGGGCATGGGGCTGTGCGGCAGATTTCATCTCCCGCACTATGTAAGCCGTGCCGTCACAGGTGAATATGATATTACCGGACATATCCGTTCTTTTTATCTCCACTTGATTTTCAGATAAAAGCGCAAGGGTTTTTTCTGTCGGATGCCCGTAGGAATTGCCTTCGCCCACGCAGATGACGGCATATTGAGGATTCACACTCTTTAAAAAGGCTTCCGTGGTGGAAGAGTCGCTTCCGTGGTGGCCAACCTTTAGCACATCGGCGGCAACCTGCGCCCCCGAAGCCAACAGATCCTGCTCTGCTTCTTTTTCGGCATCCCCCGTAAACAGGAACGAGTTGTCTTTATAGCCAAGCCAAATCACGGCAGAAGCATTATTGTTATCTTTGTATGCTTTCGTGGGGGATACAAATGTCATGGAGAAATTGTGGGTTTTCAGTATGGTTTTTCCCGCGACTGCATAGATTGCCTTGCAACCGTTACTCGCTACGGCATCCAGCATATTTTCAAAGGTTTTCGTCGTATGCTCTTTTTCGGGCATATAAAACGCACCGACGGAAAAGCTGTTTAAAACCTGTGCCATGCCGCCGATATGGTCGCTGTCCGGATGGGTGGCAATCACATAATGAATATGGCTGTAGCCCAAGTCCGAAATATAGCGATTGACGACATTCTCCTTTTCGCCGGCATCAATCAGCATGGTTTCACGGTTGGGAAGCTCCAAAAACACGGCATCGCCTTGCCCCACATCGATAAAATGCACTTTTAAAAAGCCATCGGTTTTCCATGCATCGGGAATCTCAACTTCACTTGCTGTTTTCCCCTTGGCGATTGCAATGCAGGAAAAATCCGCATTCCACGCCACGTCCAAAGAAAAACCTTCTGCTACAAAGCGAATGGGAAGCATCGTTCTTCCGCTGATAATCTGCGGTGCAACATCCAAGGTATGCGCCGTATCATTGATATAGGCGATATTCGATTGAATCGTAAGGCGAATGGTGTCGTTTTCGCAAGAAAGCAGCACCGTTTGGGTTTCTTCCTCCCAGCCCACCGTGCCGCCAAAGGCTTCGATGATGGCCCGAATCGGCACTAAGGTTCTTCCCTCCTGAATGACAGGGGCTGTGCCTCTGCCGGGGTCGATCTCTGCCTCTTCCACCCCCACTTGCATCATGGGATTGTTGATTTGAAGCACAACTTCATCCGCAGGATTTGCGGCATATCCGCTGATAGCACACATACATATCAGCATAACCAATATAAATAGTTTTTTCATGGTTTAAACTCCTTTATTTTCTTCGGTTCTCACACTTTCGGCAGACTCTCAAATCAAAATGCCATGCAGATGGTCGACTTCATGCTGAATAATCTGCGCTGTGTAGCCTTCAAAGCTTTGGATGCGCATTTTCATATCCAATGTCTGATAGCGCACCTTAATCTTTTTGAATCTTTTGGTTTTTCGAGGGCCGCCCAACAGAGAAAGGCAACCTTCTTCGGTGAAATACACCCCTTCGCTTTTGATAATCTCGGGGTTCAGCATGGTCATGTAGCCGTTTTCGGATAAAAAACAGATAATCTTCTTTTTCTCGCCGATCATATTTGCCGCCATGCCCACGCAGGCTTCTTTGTGGGCGGTGAGCGTGTCTAAAAGGTCTGCGGCAACCGAGGCATCCGCTTCTGTGGCGGCTTCCGCCTTTTGTGCCAGAAAAATAGGATCGTGCATCAGCTCTCGTATCATTTTTTATCCTCCAATTCCCATAAAAAGCTTTCGCCCTTGCGGCAGAAAATGCTTTCTGTCACTTCTTTTTCGTTCCACACGTCGAAAAGCCGTTTGTTTTCAGGCACAGACACCTGATAGGTGCTCTCCTCTGCCGTATGCATAAAGATAAATTTTTTATTGGCATACACCACCGCCGGCTTTTCGGTGTAGATATGACAACCGGCATTTCGGGCAAAGGTAATTTGCGATTTGGAGTTGGAAATTGTTGAAACTATCGGAGGAGTATTCTTAGATAGAATTACGAATGATGTTAATATTTCTACAATTGTGTTTACAGGACAATGGGAAT
>JAFPCL010000096.1 GCA_017390225.1 Clostridia bacterium | reverse complement strand
GTCGGAAACAGAATATCTTTCATTACGGAACGATTGTGAAGAAATGCGCAGAATGATGTCCGCAACAACACATACCATGAAATCCAAGCTTCAATCATCCCACTACCGCAAATAATTTTGTCGGTTGAGAGAAAAATAAAAGAAAAAGCGAAATTGGTAAAGAAACTATCTTATAAGAAAAGAAAAACTATAAAACTTACTCCCAATAAAATCAAAGATTTGCAAAGCAAATCTACCACAACTTCACACTCCACACTCCATACTCCACACTCCACACTTCACACTCCACACTCACTAAAACGCATCGCGGAGCCATTCAATCGACACCACATCGATTTCATCGCCTTTCACGTCGCCGACAATGCCGATGGCATCGAAGCGGCAAGGTTTGTTGCGGATGCGATGGCGCAGTAGGTAGAATTCTGCGGTTTTTCGGATTTTGTCTTGCTTCCATGGGGAGATAAAATCAAAGGGCGAGCCGTGGTCGGTGGATTTTCGAAGCTTTACTTCAACGAATACCAAGGTTTTTTGATCTTCAGCAATAATATCAATTTCGCCAAAGGCGGAATGAAAGTTTTTCGCTCGGATGGAAAGACCTTGTTTTTTTAGGTAGTCGCAGGCATACTTTTCGCCGATTTTCCCTAAAAATGTCTGCATTTCATTCACAGGATATCCCCCCTTTTTTTGTTTATTCTATCATAAAACAATCAAAATGTAAAGACAGGGAAAAGTCGATAAAAAATCGCACACAAAATTAAAGGAGGTTTTCTTATGAAGGACAAGCATTTTAAGCTGATTCTCGAAGACGAAGGCATGGACGTCTACATGCCGCGCGATACCCAGGATTGGGGCTATCGCTACGGGCCTTCCATCATGGTGCACGACGGCATCGCAGAGGCATGGTTTGCCACGCCCGGTGACGGTTATGAAGCCGACTGGTTTTCCTATCGTCGCTCCGAGGATGGCGGCAAAACCTGGAGTTATGAAAAGGTCATGATGGCACCCACCCCCGACTCCATTGACTGGTTCTCCGTTTGCGATCCCGGTGTAATCAAATACGGCGATTATTACTATATCGGCTACACCTCCACACTGTTTGCCGATGGCGGCGGTGTGGGCAATAACGCCTACGTGGCACGCTCTAAGTCCCCCACAGGCCCCTTTGAAAAATGGAACGGCAACGGCTGGGGTGAGCACCGCGAAACGGAGCACGGCACATACCACTGGATTGGTCAGGCGGCACCCGTGGTTTATTTTGACGGCGATTGGCGTGATTGGGGCATCGGTGAATTTTCTTTTGTGGTGGTGGGCACAACCCTGTATATGTACTACACACGCACCCGCAAGAATTTAGACGGTATCGGTGAAAGTGACACCTGTGTGGCAACGGCAGATATCACCGATGAAAACTGGCCTGCTTCCATCGTCGATCACGGCGTGGCTTTCCACAGAGATGCTCCCGGCATGGATTCCATGGACGTGGTGTACTGCGAAGATCTTGAAAAATTCATCGGTCTTTCCACCGCAAGCCGTTTTCATGAGGACAGCTTTTTGGCAGTTTTTGAATCCGATGATGGTCTGCGCTTCCGTCGGGTGAACGACATTCGGGAAAAAACGCGTTTTATGTGCCACAACTGCGGCATTTCCGGTGACGAACTGCATCATATCAAAAGCGGCGACCTGATGATTCTCGGCTATGCCTACGGCAATCTTTGGGGCAATTGGGGCACCCATTTCCACACTTACCGCTTTGAAGCTATGGACGAAGATTACTATTCGGAAATCAATCTTCCGTGTAACTGTGCACCAATGGAGAAGTGGCCAAAGGAAGAGCATCTGGACCATTCCTGCCTGACCATGGCACATAAGCACTATATCCGTGTGTATGTGGGGGAGGAACAGCCCATCGACATCGTTACCTTCAACGTGTGCTACGACAGAGCCTTTGTTTATGATGCGGTTTTCTCCAATTATGATACAGAGATTGTTGAAATCTGCGGCACGAAGGTCATCGGCAAAAAGCCGGGCTACACCTATGTGGATGCAACTTTAGGCGATCTTTCTTGTCAGTTCTTGATTTATGTCCGTGAAAAGGACAATCCCTTTGATGATAACGACAGAACACTCATTTCTTTCACGCCCATGCAGAAAAGCTACACTGTATCCATGGAACAAAAAGAGAAAAAGCAAATTCGCGGTACGGTGCGCTACCGTGGCGGCTACTGGTACGAAACAGGCGAACAAGAACACGGCGTGAGCTTTACCGTTTCTGATCCTGCGGTCATTGCAATGGATGAAAAGGGAATCATTCATCCGAAAAAGACAGGCAGTACCATAGTGACCGTAACCTGCGGCAATATAAGCTTTGATGTGAATGTTACGGTCATTTCTGAGACACCATGCGTTTGTTGATTTCAAACTCCCGTCTTTTGATTTCTTCGATGTCTTCTTCCGTATACTGCCTTGATTGGTATGCGGAAAAAGCTGTAGGCTTATAATCCTTTGCCCAGAGAAGAAGTGCTTCGAAGTGATTGGGATAGTGATATCCTTTTTCCTTAAGTGCTTTGGAGAAGTGATCCAGAAGATGAGAAGAAAAAGAAGGATAAAGAGAAGAGAACTTTTTCAGTTCTTCATCCGAAAGAAACACATTTAAATATTTGCCCCGTGCTGTTGTCCCCGGACGATAGCCACGGGGCTTTTCTTTGGCAGAAGAACCCGAATTTTCCCGTGGTGGTTCGATTTTTTCTGCCTGCACCTTCGGCAATGGCAAAGCTGTAGTTTCTTCCGGTTGATGTCTGTTCTCTTCTTCCGTAGTCGTCACTTCGGATTGTTGCTTCTGTTGTCCAAATAAGATTGGAAAGTCAAGATTGCTGACGTCGTCATCCAAAAAAAAGAAAGCTTCGTTTTCTTTGGCACGGCGCTGCAGCTCCTGCAAGACAGCATCTGCCGAAAAGAGCTGATACACAATCCCGTTTCTTTTTCCCGAATACATACGGAGTAGCCCTGCCGCCGCAAGCTCCCGTTTGATAGGTGCCAGCTTGGTACGGGGAATGCGAGTGTTATCCGATAGGGAGCAATCCGTCGTTGTAAAATATTCCAACCAGAATTGAAGATTGTTTTCCCACAGAAGTGCCTCATACAAAAGCACTGCCGCCATCGAAAGATTTCCAATCCTCGCAAGTCGCCGCACAGCCAAAAATTCTACCCCCACATTCAACCGCGGCTTTATACGTTCTTGTTTCATCGTTACCACCTCATCTGTTAAAAATATTGACTATATTATACCACAAAAATTGAATTTTGTCAAGTGGAGTATTTGTAACAAAAGAAATTTGTTGTTTTTCTTTGGGGAAAAACGTATTCTTTGTTCTTTATGTTCTTTATGTTCTTTATTCTTTATCTTTATTCTTTATCTTTGTTCTTTGTATATATATTATATTATTATATATATATTTAAAGAGCTGTCACGAAGTTGTTCGGTGAGTTGTTCGGTGCGTTGTTCGGTGCGTTGTTCACGAAGCTGTCACAAAAGCTGTCACAAAAGCTGTCACGAAAGCTGTCACAAAAGCTCCTGCCATGTATCCGTAACTTTTGCGGAAACAAAAATAAAACACCTGCCGTGTATTTGCAGATGCGGCGAAAACATGCGAAGTAGGAACGACACATGGGTCGTTCCGTACAGCGGCGAAGATTTGCGGGGGAGGAACGACAAACATGGGTCGTGCCGTACAAGGGATTTTCAGCGGAAGGAACAATCGGGGATTGTTCCGAGATGGTTGATTTGGGGATGGGAGGAAACTTAAAATGAGAAATCTCCCGTAGGGCGTGCCGAGCTTGCAAATAAAATTAAAGAAAATCGTTCTGCGATTTTCCACCAAAACTTTTGCGGTGCAAAAATAAAACAAAAACCGAAGGTTTTTATAAAACTTGCAAGCTACAGCTTGCAAATAAAACAGCACCTGTAGGGAAGGACCTGCGTGTCCTTCCGTGTATCTGCAGGTGTGGCGAAGATTTAAAAAAAGGAACGACACACGGGTCGTTCCGTACAAGATTTTTAAGAGGTAGGAACAATCGAAGATTGTTCCGCGGTGGCTGATTTGCGGGAAGCGAAACAGGTATAAACGGGCGATTCGTGAATCGCCCCTACAATTTACCCCATCATACAATCAAAGCTTTGCGCGAAAAGCGCAAAGCTACCGAAACTTCACACTCCACTCTTCACACTCCAAACTGTTTGTGCCTCTTAGGTAATGTGCGGTGGTCTGTGGCAGGGATTTTTTCTGTGCAATTAGGTTAACGAAGAAAGAAACACCTGCAAAAGATGAAGAGCGGTTTCTTGATCTTTGGGGGAGCAGGCATCGAGGCGCGCGAGGAGCTCTTCGCGGCGCGGAAGTGCGGAAGGCTCGTGGGTGGTCAAAATTTCGTCGGGCGTGATGTGGAGCACTTTGCAGATGCGCAAGATTGTTTCGATACGCATGTTGACGGTGCCGCGCTCAATGTCGGCATAGGTGCGAGAAGACAGCTCGGCTTGTTCTGCGACCTCCGCTTGTGTCAGCCCCATTCTTTTGCGAACCGCATACAGGCGATTACCAATGTCTGAAAAATCAAAAATAAGCATTATGATTCCCCTTTCGTTCCTATGATAGGAATTATAGCTCATCATATATTTGACAAGAAGGAAAAATATATGCATAATTACAGGAAGAATAGTTCCTGAAATTAAATAAAAGAGGCAAGTTGTGCTGAAGGCGGATAATTTTTCACGGTGAAAAACAACCATTCATGTAAAAAAACGACCACTCGCGCACAAACTATTGACAAAAAGGAAGAATGTATGTATAATTACGGGTAGAATAGTTCCTGCTTTTTATGCCGATTGGTGGCATGCGGCAATGGAAAATGACCGTTCGTGTAAAAAAACGACCGTTCGTGCACAAAACCTTGACAAGAAAAGAAAATAAGTGCATAATGGAGATAGGGAAATATATTTGAAAATAACAGGAGCGATTCTATGCACAATTCATGCGGCGAAAACGCCTGGAAAGGGAGGATTCGTATGAAAAAATTATGGATTTTGTGTCTGAGTTTGTGGGTTCTGTGCGGCACTTTTGTTTGTTTTGCGGCAGAAGAAACCCTTGCCACAAGCGGCACCTGTGGGGAAAATGTCACCTGGGAGATTTTTTCGTCTTCCTATGAGGATGAATACGGGGATATGATTTATGAGAAAACGCTTGTCATCTCCGGGGAAGGTGCGATGCTTGACTATTCTGAAACCAATCGACCGGAATGGATTACTCATGGTGATGGTTTGTCCGAGTACATGAAAGAAATCGTGATTGAGGATGGCATCACCCACATCGGAAGCCATGCCTTTACGGGCATGACAGCGGAAACAATTCATATCGGTGCGGATGTGGAAAGCATCGGGAAAAACGCCTTTTGTGAGATTTACGGTACATATCAAATGATTGTTTCCGAGGAAAATACGGCGTATAAAGACGTTGCCGGCGTTTTGTTTGATAAGGCGGGCACCACACTTTTGCGCTTCCCGCAAGATCGCATTGGCGGAACCTACACGGTGCCCGAGGGCGTGAAAACCATTGATGCACGCGCTTTTCAAAATGCGGCAAGACTGAAAAATATCCGGTTGCCGCTGTCGCTTACAAGCATTGGTGCAGATGCTTTCTCGGGATGTGAAAAGCTCGCCAATGTGCGTATGACGGGTGGAAACGATGCGCTTTGGGCACAGGTGGCTATCGCAGACGGCAATGATGCACTCTCGCTTGCGGCAAGAACCTATGCACCGGTAGCCAAAGCTTCCGGAAGCTTTGGAGAAGCACTTACCTGGACTTTTGATGATTTCGGTGTGCTGACAATTGGAGGTGTGGGTGCCATGCCGGAGTTTGCATCCGATAAAGATGCCCCTTGGTATGCACATCGATTTTCTGTGTACGAGCTTGTCATTGAAGATGGTGTCACCTCCATCAGTGATTGTGCCTTTTATAATTATTTTCTCATGTACACGGCAGAGCTCGGTGACGATGTGAAGGATATCGGATATCGTGCCTTTTGGGCGTGTAATGCCATGTATGAGATTACACTGGGTGACAGTATCGAAACGATTGGTAAACAGTCGTTCGCCGGTTGCGAACGGCTTGCGCATGCAAAGCTCCCGAATAGCTTAAAAACCATAGGAGAAAAAGCATTTTACGGTTGCTCCAACTTGCTTTCGGTTCACATCCCCGACACCACAACGAGCCTTGGAAAATACGCATTTTATGGATGCGAAAATATAAGAACCGCCGAGATTGGCAGTGGCGTGACCGTTTTGGAAGATGATACCTTTGCTTTATGCTCCCGTATGGAAAGCTTAACACTAAAGGGAGATATAACGAGCATTGGTACAAATGCTTTTGCCCATTGCAACAGTTTAAAAGGCATTGTTTTGCCTGAGAGTCTGCAAACAATAGAAGAAGATGCTTTTTCGTATTGTACGGATTTGGAGGAAATCGTGATTCCGAGCGGTGTAACGGTTTTGAAAGAGAACGTATTCTGCTATTGTATAAGCTTAAAGCATGTGACAATGGGATCCGCCGTGACGGAAATCAAAGATAATGCATTCCGTCAATGCTATGAACTTCAGGAAATCACATTGCCCGAAAGCTTAACATCGATTGGAATGGATGCATTTTCCGCATGTGAAAATTTGCAGACGGTGACAATTTCCAAAAATGTTACAAGTATAGGGAAGAACGCCTTTGCATCTTGCATCCGGTTGAAGAAAATTGAGGCAGCAGAAGAAAATGCGGTGTATGCATCGGAAGACGGCATTTTGTGCAACAAGCAGAAAACAACCATTTTGTGTTGCCCCGCAGGTATCGAAAAGAGTGTTCTTGCCATTCCCTCGTCCGTGGTTACCATTGGAGAATCCGCATTCAAGGGCAACCAAAACATAACAAGTCTTTCGATTCCCGAGAATGTGACAACGCTCGGTTCC
>JAFPCL010000095.1 GCA_017390225.1 Clostridia bacterium | reverse complement strand
TTTATAAGTATGATGCCATCGACAAGGAAATCACAACAGGCGCAAGCAAGGATTTCGATCCCGGCGAATATGTTGTTCTTCGTCGTAACTCCTACCAGTTTGGTGACATTATGCTTATCGAAGGCTTGAACTAATCTGAAATAAAAAAATCACCGAAGTGAATTAGCTTCGGTGATTTTTTTATGAAAAACAGATAGGTGTATATGGGGCAGTAAAAGAAATTTTGTTGTAGTTTTTATGGGTTCTGCTATTGACAAGCCTTCCGGTTCGGCTTAAAATATGATAGATAAAAAAAGGAGGCTTTATTATGATCAAAAAGCTTGCCGCATCCATTCGGCAATATAAAAAATATACCGTGATTACACCGATTTTGATGATGGCAGAAGTGCTGATGGAATGTCTGATTCCTTATATGCTGGCGATGCTCGTCAACGATATCAAAAGCGGATGTGCCTATGAAGTTATCGTAAAAAGGGGACTTGTGCTGTTTGCCATGGCATGTGTGTCCCTTGCTTTTGGTGCTACGGCAGGCGTGACCTGTGCTACTGCCTCTACGGGTTTTGCCAAAAATTTAAGACATGATATTTTTGAAAAAATCCGAACCTTTTCTTTTCAGAATATGGATAAGTTCTTCACGGCATCACTGGTGACACGTCTGACTACCGACGTGACCAATGTGCAGATGGCGTTTATGATTCTGATTCGCACAGCAATCCGAAGCCCCTTAATGTTTTTATTTGCCATCATTATGGCATTTATCATGGGCGGAAAACTTGCCTTCATGTTTGTTGTCATTGTTCCGATTCTCGTTTTTGGACTGCTTTTAGTGGCAAATAAAGCTATGCCGAGATTCTCCCGTGTCTTTAAAAAATATGACAAGCTAAATGAGTCTGTGGAAGAGAACGTGCAAGCTATGCGCGTGGTGAAATCCTTCACAAGAGAAGCTTATGAAAAAGAAAAATTCAATCGGGCGGCAGATGATATCCGAAAGGACTTCACGGCGGCAGAACGTATTGTTGCTTTTAACTCTCCGTTGATGCAATTTTGCCTGTATTTTGATATGGTCGTCGTGCTGTTTTTTGGTTCGTATATCATTATCACGTCCATGGGAAGTAAGCTGGACGTGGGGCAGTTTTCTGCTATGCTGACCTACGGATTCCAGATTTTAAGCTCATTGATGATGCTTTCAATGGTCTATGTGATGCTAACAATTTCCAAGGAGTCCGCCAAACGTATTGTTGAAGTGCTGGAAGAAGAATCTACGCTTTCAAGCCCCAAAAATCCCGAGACGGAGATCAAAGACGGCTCGGTTGAATTTAAAAACGTAGGCTTTAAATACGCCAAAGACGCCGAGCGATTTGTTCTGGAAAACATCAATATTTCAATTGCATCGGGACAAACGGTCGGCATTTTGGGCGGAACGGGTTCATCCAAAACCTCTCTCGTGCAGTTAATCCCGAGATTGTACGACACAACGGAAGGAACGGTTTTGGTCGGCGGCCGAGATGTGCGGGAATATGATCTGACGGTGCTTCGCAATCAGGTTGCCATGGTGCTTCAAAAGAACGAGCTGTTCTCCGGCACAATTCGTGAAAATCTTCTCTGGGGCGACGAAAATGCAACGGATGAGGAAATCCGTGAGGCGTGCAAGCTTGCGCAGGCGGATGAATTTATTCGGAGCTTTCCCGACGGCTACGACACACATATCGAGCAAGGCGGCACCAATGTGTCCGGTGGACAAAAACAAAGACTTTGCATTGCCCGTGCTCTTTTGAAAAAACCGAAAATTTTGATTCTGGACGATTCCACCAGTGCGGTTGACACACGTACCGATGCACTGATTCGAAAGGGCTTTTTGGAATATATTCCCGAAACAACAAAAATCATTATTGCCCAGCGCGTGTCCTCCGTGCAAGATGCGGATATGATCATCGTGATGGATGGCGGCACTGTTTCGGCAATGGGAACGCACAGGGAACTTCTTAATACCTCCGAAATCTATCGAGAAGTATACGAGTCGCAAATCAAAGGAGGTGACGGCGATGAAGAATAAGAAAAAAGGAATCCTTATGCGTGTCATACGCATGGTGTTTGAAGCATACCCGCGTCTGTTGCCGTTCACGCTCGGTTGTGTTATCTTCTCATCCATCATCAATGCCATTCCTGCCGTCTTTATGCAAAAAATCATTGCCATTATGGAAACAATGACCAAAACCGGTGATTGGACATTGGCGAAAACACAAATCGTTCCCAAAGTTATGATGCTTGCAGGGCTATATATCATATCGATTCTTTCATTGATTGTCTACACCCAGCTTTTAGCATACATCACCCATGGCTTTTTGCATAAATTGCGTGTGAAGCTTTTTGGTGGTATGCAGGATCTGCCGATTCGTTTTTTCGACACACATAAAAACGGCGATATCATGAGCTATTACACCAACGATATCGACACCATTCGTCAGTTAATCAGCCAATCTTTGCCGCATCTTTTGCAGGCAGGCATTGTGGTACTCACGGTGTTTTCCGTCATGATGTACTACTGTGTGTGGCTGGCACTGGTGGTTGTTTGCGGCGTGGTTGTCATGAGCTTGGTATCGAAAAAAATCGGAAAGCAATCGGGGAAATATTTTCTCAAGCAACAAAAAGCAATCGGTGCAATGGAGGGCTGTGTGCAGGAAATGATGAGCGGCCTTAAAGTCGTGAAGGTATTCTGCCATGAAGAACAAAGTCAAAAGGATTTTGATCGGGTCAACGATGCTCTTTGCGAGGATTCCAAACGAGCTCATCGGTTTGCCAATATCTTAATGCCGATTTTAAACAATATCGGAAATGTTTTGTATGTGGTCGTTGCCATGGTTGGTGGCTTGCTATTATTATTAAAAGCACCGAACTTGAGCTTTTCGGGGCTTCCCATCGGCATTAGTATCGTCGTGCCTTTTCTGAATATGACCAAGCAATTCTCCGGTAATGTCAGCCAGGTGTCGGAGCAAATCAATTCTATCGTCATGGGTATGGCAGGTGCATCTCGTATTTTTGAATTGATGGACGAAGAAGCGGAAACGGATGAAGGCTATGTCACATTGGTCAATGCCCATATTGATGCCGACGGGAACGTGACCGAAGCGGATCAAAAGACAGGCAAGTGGGCATGGAAGCATCCGCACCAAGCTGACGGCACGGTGACATACACGCCTCTTTGCGGCGATGTGCAATTGACAGAAGTGGATTTTGCCTACACGGAAGATAAGCCGGTGCTGAAAAATGTATCGGTATATGCAAGTCCCGGGCAGAAGGTTGCCTTTGTTGGGGCAACCGGGGCAGGGAAGACGACGATTACGAACCTGATCAATCGTTTTTACGATATTGCTGACGGAAAGATTCGCTACGATGGCATCAATATCAATAAAATCAAAAAAGCGGATTTGCGCCGTTCTTTGGGCATTGTTTTGCAGGAAACACATTTGTTCACAGGAACAGTGATGGAGAATATCCGCTACGGCAATTTGGATGCTACAGACGAAGAATGTGTTGCCGCCGCAAAGCTTTCAGGTGCGCATGATTTTATCACCCGTCTGCCCAAAGGCTATGATACGGTGCTATCGGGCAACGGTGCGAATCTTTCCCAAGGGCAAAGACAGCTGATTGCCATTGCCCGTGCCGCCGTGGCAGATCCCCCGGTTATGATTTTAGATGAAGCCACCTCTTCTATTGACACACGCACAGAAGCTATCGTGCAGAAGGGCATGGACTCTCTCATGGAAGGCAGAACCGTTTTCGTGATTGCACACCGCCTGTCAACGGTCAGAAATGCCGATGTCATTATGGTGCTGGATCACGGCGAAATTATCGAACGGGGCAGTCATGAAGAGCTGATTGCACAAAAAGGCGCATACTATCAGCTCTATACCGGAGCTTTTGAATTGGAATAAAAGAGCATAAAAAAAGGCTATCGCAAATGCGATAGCCTTTTGTATGCTTTTATTATTCTTCGGGAAGAGCATCTTTGCGGGAAAGATTGATACGTCCCTGACGGTCAATTTCAATCAGTTTTACCATAATTTCATCGCCGACGGATACAATATCGGAAACCTTTTCTACGCGCTTCTTGTCCAGCTTGGAGATGTGGACTAAGCCTTCCTTACCGGGCAGGTATTCAACAAAGCAACCGAAATCCATCAGCTTGGTAACTTTGCCCTTGTATACTTCACCGACAATCGGCTCGGAAACGATGCCGCGAATAATCTTCATAGCGGTTTCGCCGGCTTCCTGATCGTTGGTGGCGATATACACACTGCCGTCGTCTTCTACGCTGATCTTAACGCCGGTGTCGGCAATAATCTTCTGAATGACCTTACCGCCGGTGCCGATGACTTCACGAATCTTATCGACCGGAATAGTCATGGACATAATCTTGGGAGCGTAGGCAGACAGGTTCTCACGAGGTGCAGAGATGCGCTTGAGCATGATTTCATCAATGATGTAATCACGGGCAACATGGGTCTTTTCAATGGCAGTTTTAATGATTTCGGGCGTTAAACCGTCAATCTTGATATCTACCTGAATGGAAGTGATACCCTTGTGAGTACCGGCTACCTTAAAGTCCATATCGCCGAAGAAGTCTTCAAGACCCTGAATGTCTGTCATGGTGATGAAGCGGTCGCCTTCCGTAACCAGACCGCAGGAGATACCTGCAACAGGTGCGGAAATCGGAACACCGGCATCCATCAAAGCCAGGGTGCTGCCGCAGACACTTGCCTGCGAAGTGGAGCCGTTGGAGGACAGAACTTCAGAGACAACGCGGATAGCATAGGGGAAATCCTGTTCGGAGGGCAACACGGGAATCAAGGACTTTTCAGCCAATGCACCGTGACCGATTTCACGACGGCCGGGGCCGCGGGAAGGACGGGTTTCGCCGACAGAATAGGAGGGGAAATTGTAGTGGTGGATATAACGCTTGTTTTCTTCCAGATCAATACCGTCCAAAAGCTGTGCATCCTCTAAAGGAGCAAGAGTGGCAACGGAGAGAACCTGGGTCTGACCGCGGGTGAACAAGCCGGAACCGTGGGTACGGGGCAGAAGACCGACATCGCAGGACAGGGGACGAATCTCGTCCATGCCACGACCGTCAACACGCTTGCCTTCGTCCAAAAGCCAACGACGGACAACGTATTTCTGCAACTTGTACAGTGCTTGTTCCATCTGGGTTTGCATTTCGGGATAGATTTCTGCGAAATGCTCGAAAACTTCGGCGTAGACAACACTTAAATTGTCGTCACGAACATTCTTGTCGTCGGTGTCCAGAGCCGCACGAACCTTATCTTCGGCAAATTCCTTGATAGCTTCGAACATTTCGGGATCGACAACCACTTGTTCATAACTGAACTTCGGCTTGCCGATTTCGGCAACGATACCGGAAATCCAGTCGCACAGACGGTCGATTTCGACCATAGCTGCCATGATACCATTGTATACAACTTCGTCGGGCGCTTCCTTTGCACCACATTCGATCATGTTGACCTTGCCCTTGATACCGGTGACGGTCAAGAACAGATCGCTGGCTTCACGCTGGGCAACGGTGGGGTTGATGACATAATCGCCATCGACATAACCTACGTTGACACCTGCCATGGGGCCGTTGAAAGGAATGTCGGAAACGGAAACAGCAATAGCACATCCGATGAGACCTGCAATTTCCGGCGAGTTGTCCTGATCCACGGACATAACGGTGGCAATCACGGTAACGTCATTGCGCAGGTCCGAAGGGAACAGGGGACGCATGGGACGGTCGATGCAACGAGAAGCCAAAATGGCTTTTTCGCTGGGGCGACCTTCACGGCGCTGGAAGCTGCCGGGAATTTTGCCGACGGCATACAGCTTTTCTTCATAGTCCACGGAAAGGGGGAAGTAGTCCAGACCTTCACGGGGCTTGGAAGAGGCTGTTGCAGTACACAAAACGACCGTGTCGCCGTAGCGGACGAGAATGGAGGAGTTGGCAAGACCTGCAAGCTCTCCCGTCTCGATTGTCAGCGTTCTGCCGGCAAGCTCGATGGAATATGATTTTTTCATCTTTAAAAACCTCTTTTAAATTACTTTCTCAGACCGCACTTTTCAACGATAGCACGATAGCGTTCGATGTCCTGCTTCTGCAGATAGCTCAAAAGGCCTCTTCTCTGACCAACCATTTTGAGAAGACCGCGACGAGAGTGATGGTCTTTCTTATGGATCTTCAGATGTTCGTTCAGATGGTTGATGCGTTCGGTCAGGAGCGCGATCTGAACTTCGGGGCTACCGGTGTCGCCCTCGTGGATTGCGTGGTTTGTGATGATTTCAGTTTTTCTTTCTTTAAGCATGGCTTAAAGCACCTCCAAAAAAATATTTTGTCGCCATAGGGCATAGCTAAGGGCGGTGAGCCCCTCGGCTGCGCCTTAGGTCGCATCAAATATAGTATCACACTTTTCGGCAAATGTCAAACCTTTTCCATAAAAAAAACTATGATTTTTCCATATTTTTTATTTTGTTTATTGGAATAAATCAACAATTTTTAAAAATCTATTGATTTTTTTATAAAATAGATATATAATAAGATGCTTTTCTATACACAGGAGGTGTTGTTTGTCATGGAAAATGCAAATAGAAAAATGATTCCCATGATCCCCATGCAGGATATGGTTGTATTCCCCGGCATGTCGGTGCATATCGAAGCACGCCGCGTGTCTTCCTGCGATGCGTTGGAGTCGGTCATGGGGGCAGATCGGAAAATTGTTCTTGCATTGGTTGATCCCGATGCAGGCGGCATAGAAAAAGGTGCTTTCGTGCATAGTGTCGGAACGATGGTTCGCGTCAAACAGCTCGTATCGCTTCCCGACGGCGGCGTGCGTGCGGCGGTGGAAGGTCTCTACCGTGTGATGCTTGGTATCCCTGAAAAAGACGGTTTTTTCAGAGTGCAATCACAAAGAATCCCGAGCCGCGGTTTTCGTCCCGCACAGGAAGAATGGGAAGGCATGCGCCGTGTGGTGCGTGAGCTTCTGGGCGAATACGGAAAATTGAATCATACCGTGCCCGAAAGTGTGTTCCGTGAAATCTTGGAAACAACGAATCCCGGTGCACTTGCAGATAAAATTGCATCGATGCTTTTAACCAGGCAACCGGAAAAACAGCAAATTATCTTAGAAGAAACCGACAGCCGCGAACGAATTTACGCGGCTATGGAGATGCTCCAGCAAGAGGTCGAAATTGTCCGCATGGAGCAAAAAATGATGGCGCAGGTTAAAAAGCAGATGGATGATAACCAGCGGGAATTTTTCATGCGAGAGCAAATGAAAGCCATTCAGCGAGAGCTGGGCGAGGAAGACGACGAATATGAAGACGAATCCTCGGAATACCGCAAAAAGATTGGCGAGGCAGGTTTCCCGGAAGACGTTCGTGCCAAGGTGGAAAAAGAATTGGAGCGATTGGATAAAACACCGCCCATGTCGCAGGAATCTGCCGTTATCCGCACTTGGCTTGACACGATATTCGAGTTGCCGTGGACAACGGAAAGCGAAGACGAAGAAGATGTTGGCCGTAGTGCCGAAATCTTAAAAAGCGAGCATTTCGGCTTAGAAGAAGTCAAAGACCGCATTATAGAGCACTTGGCGGTTATGAAGCTGACGAAAAATAATGCCGGCACGATTTTGTGTCTGGCCGGCCCTCCCGGTGTGGGTAAAACCTCGGTGGCACGCTCTGTAGCCAAAGCCATGAACAAAAAATATGTGCGTATGTCCCTGGGCGGTGTGCGTGATGAAGCAGAGATTCGCGGTCACAGAAAGACCTACGTCGGCTCGATGCCCGGTCGCATTATCAATGCCATCCGCACCGCAGGCACGAAAAATCCCTTAATTCTCTTAGATGAAATTGATAAATTGGGAGCCGACTATAAAGGCGATCCGGCGGCGGCACTTTTAGAGGTTTTGGACAGCGAGCAAAACAAGGAATTTCGTGATCACTATCTGGAAGTTCCCTTTGATTTATCCCACGTGTTTTTCATTACTACGGCAAACGATCTGAGCACCATCCCTGCACCGCTTCTGGATCGTATGGAAATCGTGGAGCTTTCCGGCTATATCGAAGAAGAAAAGCTTTCGATTGCCAAAAAGTTCTTGATTCCCAAGCAAAGCGAGAAAAACGGACTTCCGAAGGGAGCATTGTCCATCACCGACGGTGCACTTCGTGAGATGATTCGTTTGTACACCGCAGAAGCAGGTGTCCGCCAGCTGGAGCGTGAGGTTGCCAAGATTGCCCGTCGATTGGCAAAAGAGCATTTGATTGAAAAGAAGGAATACACGCCAATCAATAAGCGCAATTTGGAAGCCTATCTTGGTGTGCCGAAATATTCTTATGAAAAAATCGGAAAGACCGACGAAATCGGTGTAGTCAACGGCTTGGCATGGACAGCTGCCGGTGGCGACACGATGCCCATTGAAGTGAATGTGTTTGAAGGCACGGGCAAAATTGAGCTGACGGGGCATTTGGGCGACGTGATGAAGGAATCCGCCAAAGCCGCTATCAGTTATTTGCGTGCCAATGCAGAAGCCTTGGGAATATCCCCGACTTTCTATAAGGATAAAGATATTCACGTGCATGTGCCCGAAGGCGCCGTTCCGAAGGATGGCCCCTCTGCCGGGATTACCATGGCACTGGCAGTTATGTCTTCGCTGATCGGCAAGCCTGTTCGCCGTGATATCGCCATGACCGGTGAAATCAATCTGCGCGGCAAGGTTATGCCCATCGGCGGCTTGCGGGAAAAAACCATGGCGGCATACAGAAGCGGCGTGAAAACCGTGCTGTTCCCGAAGGATAACGAAAAAGATTTGGTAAAAATCCCCGAAACAGTCCGCACGGGACTCACACTGATTCCCGTTTCTACCATGGCGGAGGTTATCGAACACGCACTTTTACGATAAGATTTAAAAGAAAGGAAGTTTAATTTTCATGGGCAGTCAATGGTCAAAAGTGATTATTCTTTTGATTTTACTTGCATGCAGTGCCTATTTTTCTGCAACGGAAACGGCTTTTTCCGGTGCAAACAAGAACCGTTTGAAAACCTTGGCAGATAAGCAGAACCGAAAAGCCATCCGTGCGCTGAAGCTTTTGGATAACTATGACACACTGTTGTCTACCATTTTGGTCGGCAATAATATCGTCAACATTGCGGCTTCTTCTATTTCCACACTGCTCTTTGTAGAATTGCTTCATAGTCAGGATTTGGGGGCAACTGCATCCACGGTGGTTGTGACGGTGGTTGTGCTGATCTTCGGTGAAATATCGCCGAAGAGTCTGGCAAAAGAGTCGCCGGAGCAGTTTTCCATGATCTCGGCACCGATTGTGTCTGTTTTAATGAAGATTTTAACCCCCATCAATTTTCTGTTTGCTCAATGGAAAAAGCTTTTGCGCCGTGTGATTCGTGTGTCTTCCGACGACACGGTTACCGATGACGAGCTTTTGAATATTATTGATGAAGCAGAGCAGGGCGGCGGTATTGGCGAAAATGAAAGTGAGCTTCTTCGCAACGTGATTGCCTTTGAAGACAGAGAAGCCGGCGAAATCGTCACCCCTCGTGTGGATGTTGTGGCGGTGGATTGGGAAGATTCCAAAGAAAAAATCGCCGAAACCTTTGCCACCACGGGCTATTCTCGTTTGCCGGTCTGCCGTGAGGACATTGACCATATGGAAGGCGTCATCCACATGAAGGATTTCTACGCCGAGGTCTACGGGAAAGAAACGGAGCTCAGCTTTATTGTGAAGCCCATTGTGATTGTGCCCGAAAACGTGAAAATCAGCAAGCTTTTGAAGCTTCTGCAAAAGGAAAAAGGTCACATGGCGGCAATTGCCGATGAATATGGCGGCATTGTAGGTATTGTGACCATGGAAGATATTTTGGAAGAGTTGGTCGGCGAAATCTGGGACGAACACGATGAAATCGTGGAAGCCTTTGCCCAGCTCACGGAAGATTCCTATAAAGTTCTGTGCAGTACGGATTTGGGCAAGATGTTCCGTTTCTTCAATATAAAGAAGGAAAGAACTACCGCCGGTGTCGGTGGCTGGGTGATGGAACAGCTTGGGAAAATGCCGGAAGTGGGCGATCGCTTCAGCTTTGAAAACTTAGATATTACGGTAACGGAAACGGAAGGAAATCGTGCCGTTGCCATCACCGTTCACGTTCTGCCCACAGAGGAAGAACAAGAAGATGAAGATTAAAGAAAGGAGGCTATAGCATGAATTTACATAATGCAAGCCTTACTATATCTGCCGTGCATCCGAAGCAGTACCCGACACTGATGTTGCCGGAAATCGCTTTGGCAGGACGTTCTAATGTAGGCAAAAGCTCATTTTTGAACAAAATGCTGAACAGAAAAGCACTGGCACGTACCAGCGCCACCCCGGGGAAAACGGCAACACTGAATTTTTATAATATCGACAACACCATGTTTTTTGTGGACTTGCCCGGCTATGGCTATGCCAAGGTTTCCAAGAACGAGCAGGAAAAATGGGCAAATATGATCAATCTGTATTTAAACACCCGTTCTCAGCTTAAGCAGACATTTCTTCTGGTCGATAGCCGTCATGCACCATCAAAAGAAGATATTAAGATGAATGAATGGATTCGCTATCGTCATGGCATTTGCGTTGTTATCGCAACAAAGATTGACAAGCTGAAAAAGTCCGAGATTGAAGGCAATCTGGCAAGAATCTACGAAGATTTAGGGCTGACGGAGCAGGACTATCTTTTCCCGTTCTCTTCCGAAAAAGGCACGGGCAAAGAAGAAGTTTGGGAATTTGTGAATCTTCTTCTGGAGAACCAAAAAGATGAATAAATTCATGCAGGAAGCACTCAAAGAAGCAGAAAAAGCACGTCTGGCGGGGGATATCCCCGTCGGGTGCGTGATTGTGAAAGACGGAGAAATTATTGCACGAAGCTATAATGAAAGGGAAGCAAAAAAAGCCCCCACCGCCCATGCCGAATGTATTGCTATCGAAAGAGCGGCAAAAGCACTGCACGACTGGCGGCTTTCCGATTGTGATTTATATGTCAATTTAGAGCCCTGTGCCATGTGTGCCGGTGCGATTATCAATGCACGGATGCGCCGTGTGTATTTCGGGGCATACGATGGGGAATACGGTGCCGCCGGCGGCAAAATCGATCTTTTTACCGAGTTTTCCGGCGTGAAAACCTGTGTTTTGGGCGGCATTATGGAAAAGGAATGTGAAAAAACTATGGAAGACTTTTTCTTAGCGCTTCGGCAAAGGAAAGAAATTGCGGAAAAAACGGAAGACGGCTATCGCATCACAGCCTATCGGGACGCAGAAGTAAAAGACGGGGAAGAAGCCGTGTTTTCCGTTTCGTGCAATGAAAGCAGCATTTCACTTTGCTTTCAAAAGGCATTTTTGGGGGAGATTATATTGCCCATGCCGCAAAGTGCCTATGTTACCGTTAAGGGCGAAAAGCAAAAAGCAGCTGAGGGAGAGCTGAAAATCAAAGGGAATTTTTCGAATCAAGAGCGCATAAACATAGAATTTGAAAAAAACTAAATTTTTTTCAAAAAAACAATTTACAAAAACAAAGTGATGTGCTATACTACTTCTTGCTATTAAGAAATGATGCTGTAGCTCAGTAGGTAGAGCGCATCCTTGGTAAGGATGAGGTCACCAGTTCAACTCTGGTCAGCAGCTCCAGAAAAAAGCACTTCGTATGAAGTGCTTTTTTCAGTTAAATCCGTTTTGCAACGGAAGAAATCCACTTCGTGGATGAAATCTGCTGTTGCAGATGAAATCGCCTGTGGCGGATGAAAAGACGGATTTAATTTCATCGAAGCCGCAAGGCTTTGATTTCATCCAAAATCTATTTTGGATTTCATTGCGTTTGCGCGATTTCATTTCATTATCATCGTACATCAGATTTCCTTGATTATAAGAAAGGGTGAAGAAAATGAAACGATTATTCTGTTGTCTTTTTCTGTTTTTTGTTTTGCTATTTACAGGATGCACAAAGAGTGTAGAAACCATGACGATTGTAGATGAACCAATCATTGAAGAACCGGAAATCGTGGAGGAAGAGCCCAAGTCTTTTGATTTGACCATGACCTTTACGGGGGACGTGCTCATTGCATCGGAAAAGAACTACACATCGAGCGGCAGTTTCAACGAATATGCCGAAAACAATCCGCCGACATATTTTTTGGAAAAGGTAGCACCTATATTTGAAAAAGATGATTTTACCATCGTGAATCTGGAAAATGTGCTTTCCGACAATGATTTGCAAGAGATTGAAAAAGAACTGCCTGCTTTTTGGTTTTATGCGAAAACCGCCAACACGGATATTCTCACGTCTTCAAGCGTTGAGGTCGTTTCTTTGGCAAACAACCATTACGGCGACTACGGCTTGCAAGGAAAGCTCGACACGGAAGCGGCGGTAGAGGCGGCAGGTCTTTTGTATGGCAAAGATGATAAAACCGTCTATTTAGAGAAAAACGGATACACGATTGCACTTATATGCAACGGTCTGTGGGGCGAGTGGCAAGCGGACAGTATTGTGAAAAGAATCGAAGAAGCCGAAGCACAATCGGATTTCCAGGTGGTCTATTTCCACGGAGGCAAAGAAGGTATCTACACACCGGAGGACTGGAAAATCCGCGCCGTACATAAAATCATCGACGGCGGCGCCGATCTTGTCATCGGCAATCATCCTCATGTTCTGCAGCGGTGGGAAGAATATAACGGCGTGGATATTATCTACTCCATGGGCAACTTCTGCTTCGGCGGAAACCGCCGCCCGAAGAACAGAACCATCATCTATACCTACACCTTGACCATTTCTCCCGAGGGCGTTTTGGAAGCCAAAAAGGGAGAAATCATCCCCTGCTATGTGTACACGGGAGATTACAACAATTACCAGCCGACGGTCATTGAAGAGGAAGAGGTTAAGCAACAGGTGCTGGATTTCATGCATGGAAATGCAGACAGCCCGATGTGATAAAACAAGTTTATTTAAAGAAAAAGGTATACAGAATTTCAGATTACATATTAACGATTGGTATATGCATGGACACGAAAAATAGGTTTTATAAAAAACGCAAAGGAGATTCTTTCATGTTTCAACTTCTATTTACCATAGTTTCATTCGGGGCGCTATTGTTGCTACTGATGCGGGCAACCATTGTGGGAATACTATTAACAGCTGTGTTGTTTGCTTGCGGCGTCGGTTTGATAATCTATAGGAAAAAACATAAAATAGTTCTCCCGAACAACAAAAGACATTTTCTCATCATGATAGCCGCTGTCTTGATTTCTTCATATTTTGGACTGGTTTTTTATAATCGATGGATGCCTTCTTCGAAAATACAGGCAATAGTGGTCGCTCTCCAATTGCCACGTGAAACAATACTTTCTATCAGTTCGTTTGTGTTGGCGGCACTGTCTGTTTTTTTTGTCTATATCGGTCTAATAAAAATAATCAAATTGCTTTCTAATATCACCGCGAAAAATGAGTTTGTATCAAGTTTGGTTTATTGTAGCATTACTTCGGTTGTCATGGTAATGGTGTCTCAGATTATGATTAATACTACGGCTGTTTCCATGGGATATGAGAAATTCATGTGGGCAGTATGGATTGTAGAAGTAGTGATTCTATTATTGTACTGTGTTTTTGGAAAAATTTTGCCTTCTATTTTTGTCGGCGCAGGCATATTTATGGTTATTTCTACTGTAAATGTGTATATTTACAGGTTCAGAGCGCGCTTGTTTGAGCCTGTCGACATTTTTTCCATCGGCACAGCAATGAATGTTGCAGATAACTATAATTT
This sequence comes from Clostridia bacterium, assembly GCA_017390225.1. Classification (GTDB taxonomy): domain Bacteria; phylum Bacillota; class Clostridia; order CAKSNL01; family HGM11501; genus RGIG1017. Next base: position 5,343 of record JAFPCL010000095.1, on the reverse strand, counting down.
GCTTCCAATTTCCGCCAATATGTGCGTTGGATGGGGCTCTTTCTTTCTCCTGCTGATATTGTGTCATTGCTTGAATCAAAAAGCTAAATCAGGGTTTTATGCAAAAAAAAGATTTGCAGTACTGGTTTTCTGTGTCATAAGTTCTGTTACGATCTTTTTTTATACTTCTAATCTTAAAACATATCATTGGCAAGATGAAGGGGTTTGGATCAATGGGTACATTTTGGAGTTTGTATCTAAATTCAAGGAAATCACTGTGCAAGAGCCTGATGAATATAGCATCGAGCATATTGAAAACATTACGGATCAGTATATAGCGAATGATAAGAACTCTGCGGAAGAGGTAAAAGCCCTTCCACATATCATTGTAATTATGGATGAGGCATTCTCAGATTTGAGCGTAGTGGGCGACATTTTAACCAATAAAGAAGTGATGCCTTTTATTTCTTCTTTAAAAGAGAATACCATTTCCGGAAGTGTGCTGACCTCTGTTTATGGAGGAAATACGGCCAATTCTGAATATGAATTTCTCACGGGTAATTCAATGGCATGGTTAGCACCGAATGTTGTCCCTTACCAACAGTATGTTCGTTCATCGACGTATTCGATGGTGTCATACTTGAAATTGTCATATAACTATAAATGTGTAGCCATGCATCCGAGTGATTCCGGTGGATGGAATCGCCCCAGTGCGTATGGACATTTTGGCTTCGATGCGTGTTCTTTTATAGAGGAATTTCCCGGGAAAAAGTATGTACGAAAGTATATTAGTGACCAAGAAATGTTTGAATTCTTGATAGAAACATATGAAAAACAAAAAGATAATCCGTTGTTCATATTTGGTATAACTATGCAAAATCATGGTGGTTATACATACACGGGTGAAAACTATACCCAACATATTTCAATGAATCAATATGGCAAGGAATATCCGGAGGTTGAGCAGTATCTTTCTTTGATTTACGAAACAGACAAAGCAGTGGAGCAACTGATTACTTATTTCCAAAATGAGGACGAAGATGTTGTAATCGTGTTCTTTGGCGATCATCAACCGCATTTAAGAGAATCGTTCTATGAAACCATCGGTGAAACAGCAACCGATACTTTGAGCGAACGGCAGAAGCGCTATGAAGTTCCGTTCTTTATTTGGGCGAATTATGATATAGAAGAAGAACATATAGAGCGTACCAGTTTGAACTATTTATCATCTTATGTATATAATGCAGCAGGGATTGATTTACCACCATATAACCAATTCCTTCAAGAGATGGAAGATGTAATTCCTTCTATAAACGCCAATGGATTTTACTCTAAAGTTTCCGGATGTTATTTGCCTTTTGAGGAGGCGAATGAAGAGGAACTTCAGTGGCTGAGGTCATATGAATCACTGCAATATAACAGTCTTTTTGATAAGAAGCATCGAAGTAAAATACTATTTCCTACACTGGAATGAAAATAGGAAACAGAGAGGGGACGTGTCAATTTGTTCTGCAAAACTGTGTAGGGGTGGCTTTGGAAATAAGATGCTTTTGCTGCATCCGCCCATTTTTCCGTGTCGTAAATTTAAAACAGAAAAATAGTCCGCAAAATGAACGGAGCGAACAAACCGAGGCAAGCTAAAAGTCTGTTTCGGTTTGTTTTTTTTTATATCGATTATATTGCATCAAGGCGGAAAAACCGCTGAAAATAGTAAAACTTCGACCATTCGTGCGCAAAAACGACCACTCGTGCACAAACGCTTGACAAATGCAGACACATTTGCTATATTGAAATTGAAAGTAGATTCAGAAAATGCAAATCTACAAAAATAAAAAGAAAGGGCGAAGAAAATGAAGAAATGGATGTTTTATATTATCATCTTTTGTGTGCTGGTGATGCATGTGTCTGCGTATGCAGCCGGTGCGTACTATTATTTCGGCGAGGATAGCCCGAACACCTTGTTCACGGGCAGTATGTCCGGGCACAATCTTGTTCTTTCAAGTGCCGGTGTGTTGACGGCTTGGGGAAATAACGAAGACGGGCAATGCGGGGCGGAGCCGTGCGAAACGGCAGAGTTGACCCGCATTACATTGGAAACGGATGATAAAATTGTAAAGGTAGCTGCCGGCAATGATTTCAGCTTGATTTTAGATGAAGCCGGAAATCTTTGGGGCTTGGGTTCCAACGAAAAGAAACAGCTGGGAGCAGAAAATTCGGAAGCTCGCTATACTGCGCCTGTGCTGATTTGCACAGATGTTTTAGACATAGCGGCAGGCGAAGATTTAAGTGCCGTGTTGATGCGGACGGGCGAGGTATATTTGTTCGGTGACGGGCAAATGGAAACAAAGGTCAATCATCCGGACGGAAAAATTGTGAAAATCGCCCTTTTCGGAAGATCGCTGGCTTTGAGCAGCGACACCAATGTTGTGACCTTTTACAGCTTTCTTCCCACCGGGGAACGGATTGTTCAGGATATCCGTTTTGAAGAAAAAGAGGTTCTCTCCTTTGCTGTAGGTAAAGCGCATTGCACGATTGCCGTGGATGGCGGCGACTGCGTGGAAATCTATACCGTGGGAAGCAACGAGCAATACCAAAGAGGTATTATAGAAGACGAAGAGACGAATTTAGATGCGCCGTCTTTGGTTCTTTCTTTTGACAAAGAGGAAGTAAAGAATGTGATGGTATATGCCGGAGCGCATTATTCCGTGGTGAGTACATGGAACAGCCTGGGTGTTTATGAACGCGTGACGGATTATGTGTGGGGCACCGGCTTTGACGAGTATGATTGGCATAAGAATACGGGAACATCGGATGCTCTGATTTTGCCGGAAAGCTTTGAGGCTGCACATCGCATTTTAGGGATTTGCGAACAAGGCTATCTGGTGCACGAATACATGGATGACAGTATTATCACTTGCGGGAGGGAACTGCCGTTTGTTTCTATCCCCGTGATTGAGCCGGAGGGCGGAACACAGCGTTTTTATCCGTATCAATACGAAGAGATTCCGTATCACACCTACAAGGTGAATTTTGTTGAGCTATGTGCGGATACTTTTTCCGATGCGAACCAAACCATAGATCCCGATACGGGCGAGACGGAAGAAAAATATGCTTATTGGGAATATGTGGACGAAACGCATTTTTGCATGAAAGAGAAAAACTTACACAGCTTCACAACAGGCTATTATGACTTTGAAGTGCTTGCTTTGGATAGAGCTGTCACGGGAGAAAACAGAAAAATTGCATGCTTCGGGCATGAGGTGTGTGCTTTTGCCAAAAGTCGCGAATTCTATCAGACGGAGGCACAGGCTGAAGCCCATGCGGAGGATAGCATTTGCTTTACGGTGACGGCGGAAACAAGACCGATGAGCGGCAGACCGAAACCTTTATTGATTCCGCAAGAGGTACCCGTATTCTATGAAGCTCCGGGAACAATTACGGAAGAAACCAAGCTCGGTTTGTATGTATACGGTTTGCCGGAGGGCGTATCTGCCACGGTCAGTGATATTGAAAGCAATACGTTTAAGATTACCCTTTCGGGCAATTCGTGGGAAGATGTGGACTATGACCGAGAATTGTATATCTGTTATGTTTATGTCAAAAATGAGAAAGCTGATGGAAAACTGGGTGATTTTGATTTGCGCGAAGTTTTTGCCCACGCCCAAGAGCGCAGAATCAGAGGTTTTGCCATAAAGGCACGGGAGAATACGGAAGAAACTCTCAAAATCGACGGAAGCTTGATTCGCGGCAAGGAAAATGGAAAAAAAGTCACCGCAACCATTATCGGCGGCACCTTCGCATCCATGCAGACACCGCAGCTGTGGGAAGTCAATGGTTTGGAGGGTGTGACGGTTTCGGAAGTCTTGTGGAAGGATGCACACACGGTAGAGCTTACCCTTTCGGGAAACAGCAAGCAAAAATACGAAGACGGTGTGCTTTCCGTAAGTTGTCTTCCGGATGCATATGCCGATAATCGCGTTATGGAAACCGATGCATATGGCGCTGAAACCTTCAAAGAAGCGCCGCTCACGGCGGAAAATGAAATCGTTGTGAAGAAGCAAACCAAAAGCTCCGGCGGTGGTTCTGCTACGGTATATGTAACCGTCTGCTTTGAAACGGACGGCGGAAGTGAAATCAAAGAGAAAAAAATCGCTAAAAACGCACAAGTGAAATTCACGGAAGAGCCGATAAAGAAAGGCTATCGTTTTATGGGATGGTACGCCGATAAAGAATTGACCGTACCCTATGATGAAAACGCCCGCGTGACGGGAAATATTACCCTGTATGCTGCGTGGGAGGATCGCAGGATTGTTTTAACCATCGGTGAAACAAATGCTATGGTCTTCGGAAAAACCATAGAAAACGATGTTGCCCCCGTGATTCAAAATGACCGCACCATGCTTCCCATTCGCATGCTTGCGGAAAGCTTGGGCGCAGATGTTACATGGGATGAAGAAACCCGTACCGTCATGGTACAAAACGGGGAAACGGTTATCAAAATCACCATTGATGAAGTCATTGCCAAAGTAAATGGAGAAGAAATCGCTTTGGATAGCGCAGCTTTTATCGAAAACAACAGAACCTATCTGCCCCTTCGTTTTATCAGCGAACACTTGGGTGCAGAGGTCGATTATAACGAGGAACACAAGACGGTTACGATTATAGCAGAATAAGAAATAGCTTGGAAATGGGTTATGTTCTGCTGTATAAGAGAATGATACAGCTATTGTGCCGATGCATGAGATGATAACACACTTTTTCCTCATTTCAAATGGTTCTGTATGATAAATGCATAACAGAAAACAGTCTGTGAAAAACAACGAAACGAACAAACCGAGACAGGGAAAAAGTCTATCTCGGTTTGTTCGTTTTTTATAAGCAATTATGATATTGTTAGTAAGTGCCTTTTTCCAAAAGTATTCCGGGATGGATTCGGTCTTCATAGGAATGGCAAGCAACGGCGATTTCTTTGGAAGGGTTAAACAGAAGAAGCTGTCCGCACATGCCGCCTTTGCCGTGCCAACCATCGCCGATGGACTTGAATTCATAGCCGTTGGATAAAACCATATCGACCCATTCTTTGGAGATGATACGTGTGCCTTGCCACATGCCGTCGTTCAGATATAAAATCCCCAGCTTGACCATGTCTTCCGTGCGGATATATAAGCCGGTGGCGCCCATGCTGTAGCCATGGGGACAGGTGCTCCAGGCGAGCTCTTTGAATTTCATTGTGTTCATGAGTGCTGGGCGGAGAAAATCCACGAGGTCTTTTTTCGACACTTGCGCTACAATGCGCGATAAAATATAAAATGCCGCATCGGTATATTGCTCTGTGGTGCCGGGCTCTATGGGAAGCGGGGAGGA
>JAFPCL010000094.1 GCA_017390225.1 Clostridia bacterium | reverse complement strand
ATCTTGGGTATCATGAAGATGAAGCACAGTTTTCCAAGCTGTTCAAAAAGTATATTACCGATGCGGTCGATTCGAATTACCACAGAGGTATCTTGAACTTTTTGAATTATGATGCCATGAGTGCTCATCTTTTGGCAGGGAAAACGCCGAAAATTACCTATAAAAAAGTCAATGGCGAAATGGCAGAGCTTTGCATTTACAAATTGAGCGAAGACGGAGACGTGAATGACACACTCTGGGTTTTCTCCAAAGAATAACAAAAAAATAATCACGGAAGAAATTTTGGAATATACTGCATACGGAATAAAAATAAAAGATAGGATGATATAAAATGAACGGTAAAATAATGAAATTTTTCGTACTGTCCATACTAAGCACCCTTTTTGTCCCGCCTGTGTGTGCCATAGAAAAAGAAGCATCGGTTATGGGTGCTTCCGGAGCATATGAGCTTATATTGATCGCCTGCTGCGTGTGTTTACTCGGTGTTATTGCCCTGATTTCCCGGAAATTGGCAAATATGAAAAAGAGAGTGGAAAAAAGCTTCATGACCGATGCAGATACCGGTGCAGGCAATCTTGCCTATTTTGAAAACTCCTTCAACACCGACATCACCGATGAAATGAGAAGTCGCTACAGCCTTTTGTTTCTCATGATTGACAGTAATTATCTTTCCGTGTACCACGGAGACGATGCCTTTGATCGTGCCGTAAAATATGTTGCCGATGCGCTGAAAAACATAGAGAGAAAAGGGGAATTCTCCGCCCGTATTGCTGAAAACGGATTTGCCTTTGCCGTTTGCACCGCAGACAAAAGCAGTGCAGAACAGCGAGCGAAAGAGATGCTGGAAAGCCTGAATCTGTTCCTCGGCACGGAAAATGAGAGCAACCGTCCCTATTTTCATGCGGCGCTGTATCGGCTGAATCATGAAGATAAAAACTGCGGCGTTTTGCTCTACAATCTGCGGAAAAACTGCAATCGGCTTCAAAATTCCGAAACACAGCTTTTGATTTGCGATGACAACATGATGGAAAACGCCGTCCAAGAGGAGCTGTTTATCGATAAAATCGAAAAAGCCTTTGAAGAGGAAGAATTCAAGCTCTACCTGCAATTTATTGTAGACAATAAAACCAAGAAAATCACCTTTGCCGAAGCCCTGTCCCGCTGGGAAGACAAAAACGGCGATATCATCATGCCCGGGAAATATCTGGGCGTGATGGAGCGAAACGGGATGATCACAAAGCTGGATTACTATATGTTTGAAAGAGTTTGCAAGCAGCTGGCGGCATGGCGTGATACGGAGTTCGGACACGTGATGATTTCCTGCAACTTCACGCGCGTTACCATTTCGGGGAAAAGCTTTATTTCCAAAATCAAGAGCATTGCCGATGCCTATGATTTTGACAGAAAGAATCTTCTCATTGAAATCACGGAAGACACCGTGGAGCACAACATGGATGTTGCCATGCAAAACATTAAGCAAATGAAAGAGCTGGGCTTTCGCATCGCCTTGGACGATATGGGAAGCGGCTACACGTCGCTCATCAATTTGTGCGAATATCCGCTGGACGTGGTGAAAATCGATCGGGATATTCTTCTGAGAATCGACAAGGACAACGGCAAAGACTTGTTCGTCGGCATCATTTTCCTGGCACACAGCTTGAATCTGGAAGTGGTTTGCGAAGGCGTGGAAACGGAAACACAAAACACCATGGTGTCGGAAACGGCTTGCGACTATATCCAGGGCTGGTATTATTCCCGTGCCATGTCCATTCCCAATGCCGAAGCATTTGCCAGAGAATATGAAGAAAAATTGGCTTAAATGAGCTACATAAAGAGGAAAACACATGAATTCCACATTCAAGAAAGATTTATACAGATATTACGGAGAAGCAGGCGAATCACCCATCCGTCGCCTGTTTCGTCCTGTGGAGCTGAAATATTTGGCGTTGTTTCGAAAAACACAATCCATCAAAAATCCGCTCCTCAAAGCTCTATACACGGCACGCCTCAAATGTCTGTCGTATAAAACGCAGATTCAGATTCCGGCACGGACGAAAATCGGGGAAGGCTTTTATATCGGGCACACCGGCAGAGTGATTATTCATCCCGATGCCGTGCTCGGAAAGAATATCAATATCGGCACCGGGGTTACCATCGGGCAGGAAAATCGCGGCAAGCGTCAAGGCGCACCGACGATTTCGGACAACTGCTGGATTGGCACCAATGCGGTGATTGTTGGAAATATCACCATCGGACAAGATGTGTTGATTGCACCTTTGGCGTATGTGAACTTCGATGTGCCCGATCATGCAGTCGTGGTCGGCAATCCGGCAAAAATCATACAGAAAGAAAATGCAACACAAGGCTATATCGAAAATTGTGTATAAAAAAAGAGGGAGGCAGACGGGGTGAAACCGAAGGATCGGAGAATTAAATATAATTTGCTGTCCGGCATCGTGTATCAAGTGGTTTTGATTGCCATGAGCTTCCTTTTGCCCCGACTGTACCTAGAGAACTTCGGCTCGGAGGTCAACGGCGTTCTCTCCACAATCAAGCAGATTTTCACCTATATGTGCTTATTGGAAGCCGGCGTAGGGCTTGCCACCACACAGGCACTTTATAAGCCTGTGGCGGAAAAAGAGCAGAGAGATATCAGCGCTATCATGGCGGCCACAAACAGCTACTACAAAAAAACAGGCTTTATCTATGCTGCTATTGTGCTTGCCATTGCTTCTGTCTATGCTTTTATTGTGCCGACGGGCATCGAAAGTGCCATTGTTTTTGCCCTTGTGATTTTAAACGGCGTACCGTCACTTTTCAGCTATTTCGTTCAGGCGAAATACAGAATTTTGATGGAAGTGGACGGAAGAAAATACGTCATCAACAATTCGGAAACGATGTTGCATCTTTTTTCGAACATCGGCAAAATTCTGGTGCTTCTTTTAACCGACAGCTTGGTGCTCATTCAGCTGGTTTACTGCGTGCTGGCGGTTTTGCAACTGGTTTATGTGTATATGTATGCAAGGCGCCGCTATCCGTGGCTGGATTTTAAAGCCAAGCCGGATTTTTCCGCTATATCGCAGAAAAAGTCCGTGTTGGTGCATCAGATTTCCGGCATGGTTTTCAACAACACGGATATTCTTCTTTTGTCTTTTTTGTGTGACTTTAAAATTGTAAGTGTCTACACAATCTACAATATTTTCTTTTCACAGGTGCAGTCTTTTATCACCAGTGTGATTTTAGGCTTTAGCTTTGCCCTGGGGCAGATGTTTCATACGGACAAAGAGAAGTTTTTAAAAACCTACGCCATGTATGAAACACTGTATATTATGGCAACCTTTATTATTTATACCCTCATGGGTGTCTTTTTACTGCCACTGATTCAGATCTATACCGGTGGTATTCACGATGCGGAATATACGAATGTGTATCTGTGCTTTTTATTTGTCATCATGAATTTGCTTGCCAACGGAAAGCTCCCGTCGAACCATGTGCTGGAGTATTCCGGCAAGTTTCGGGAAACCCAAAGCCATGCGGTGATTGAAATGATTATCAATATCACGGTATCCGTGGCGGCTATATTGAAATTCGGCATTTGCGGCGCCATCTTCGGTACGATTGTTGCGCTTTTATTCCGCGGCACGATTATGATTTATTATGCTAACAAAAAAGTGCTGGGAAGATCTCAATTTGCGACCTACAAGCTTTGGCTTATCAACGGTGCAATTTTTGGCTTTATTATGCTTCTATTCTTTGTGGATGCCTTCAGCGGCTTGTCCTTCGGGAAACTCTTGGTGCAGGGCATCTTGCATAGTCTGTGGATTGTTCCTTTATATTTGATTGCCAATATGATATTTCAAAAAGAAGTATTTAAAAACTTATGGGAAGAAATCAGGAGAAAAAGAGCATGAGTGTCGAAAAAGTGATTCATTATTGCTGGTTTGGGGATGCACCACTGCCGCGCCTGGCGGAAAAATGCATCAAAAGCTGGAAAAAATACTGTCCCGACTACAAAATTATTTGTTGGAACGAAAAAAATTTCGATTTGTCGCAAAACCGATATGCCAAAGAAGCGCACGAGGCGAAGAAATGGGCATTTATCACAGACTATGTGCGCCTGAAGGTAGTTTTTGACCACGGCGGCATTTATCTGGATACCGATGTGGAGCTTCTGCGCCCCTTGGACGAGCTGTTAGAAGAAGGCGGCTTTATGGGCTTCGACGAAAAAGGCATCATTGCCACGGGGCTGGGCTTTGCGGCAGAGAAAGGGCATCCTTTGATTGGGAAGCTTCTTTCGGATTATGACGATATCCCATTTATTCTGCCGGACGGAAGCCTTGATATGACCCCTTGCCCGGACAGAAACACAGCGACGCTCAAAAAACTCGGCATGGATACGGAAAACAAAAATCAGAATTTTATGGGCATCCGTTTTCTGCCGGCGGAATATCTTTGCCCCATGGATTACTACACGGGGAAGAAAACCATCACAAAGAACACGTATTCCATACATCATTACTGCGCTTCCTGGACATCACCCGTTACGAAGCGGACCACACGCATCAAGCGAATCATCGGCGTGAAGCTGTATGACAAGCTGTACGGAAAGTTTTTGCATAAATTGAAATGGTTGGAGTGGTAGGTATGCCTGAACAGATGATAGAAAAACTCAAAAAAAATATTTTGCCTCAATGGAAGACTTGTTTAATCACGGCTTTGATTGTGGGGCTGATTACCCATGTTTACAAAATCACAAACTGGATTCCCAACTGGGACTCTTTGGTGTTTCGCTACGATGCACAGAATATGCTCTCCATGGGGCGGTGGTTCCTTCCCGTGGCTTGTGGCTTCAGCTCCTTTTATGATTTGCCGTGGCTGACAGGGCTTTTGGCGATTTTGTTTCATGCGCTGGGTGCTGTTTGCATCTTGAAAATATTGGATGTGCAAAAGAAAACAACGGCGGCACTGGTGGGTGCACTGGTTGTGAGCTTTCCGACCGTGACGTCTGTGATGCTGTATCAATATGTGTCGGACGGCTACAGTCTGTCGTTTCTTCTTTCATGCCTGGCTGTGGTTTTTATGACGAATAAAAAGCCACGCTGTGTGTTGTCTGCAGTTTTAATCGCCTTGTCTGTGGGCATCTATCAGGCATATATCACCACAGCCATCATGCTTCTTATAGCATATTTTATCTTTGAACTGCTGTATCGGGATAAAAAGATTTCCGATATTTTGAAGCAAGTGGCAAAATGTGCGCTGGCCGGTGGGGTTGGCATGGGATTGTATTACGTAATCTGGAACATTTTGCTGAAAATGACGGGAACGGAGATTCTGGCGTATCAAGGGATGGAATCGGCGGCTTCTCTGTCGGGACTGGATATCCGGAGCTCTTTGTATACGATAAAACATTCCTTTACGGATTATTTCTTTAACTTTGCCGATGGCGTTCAGCTGTTTGATATCTTAAATGTCATCATCTTCGTCTTCACGGTTGTCTTTTATGTCGTCGATATCATAAAGGAAAAAATCAGCCCCATAAAGCTTCTGCTTGTTGTTATCTGTGCCGCTGTTTTGCCCGTGGGAGCCAGCATGCTGGCGTTTGTCAACGGCACGATGGACTACCACAATCTGATGAAAATGGGCTTTTTGGTGTTTTATTTGTTTTTCCTTTTGGCATATGATCAAACGACATACAAGAGCAAAGCATTTTCTCATGCAAAAGCATGGATGATTTTTATCGTTATGTTTGTCCTGCTGTGGAATCAAGCGGTGATTGCCAATGTGAGCTATCATAAGCTTGAGATTGCCTATGAAAAATCTTTCGGCACACTCATTCGTATCGCAGATCGAATCGAGGAAATCGAGGGCACGCAAAACTTAGACCGCGTGCTTGTTATCGGTGCACTTTCGGACAGCGAAGCCTACAGTGTCAATCTGCCCCCCGACATGACGGGCACGACCGACGGCTATATTCTTCGTGCCGATGATGAAATCGTGCATCAAAGTGTTTTCTGCAGTGCCCTGAATGACTATGCCGGAAAGAATTACCGCTTTGTGCATGCAGAAGAGAAGCAAGCACTTCTTTTAACGGATGAAGTGCAGAACATGGGCTTCTGGCCCGAAAAAAATGCCATCGCCATAATCGACGATGTGATTGTGATTAAACTTGGTACGGAGAGTGAATAAGACGTGTTGTATGTTTGTGCAGACGACTATGGTTTGTCAGAAGAAAGTGTAAGGCACATTGACACATGTATTGCATGCGGTGGCCTCAATAAAATCAGCATTTTCCCGAACGGGATGCAAAAAAACGTGAAAGATAAATTTGAAGAAGAAAAGCCTTTTTTGTGTTTACATATCAATCTGGTGGAAGGCGCACCTGTCGGAACAGCCGAAAACATGAAGCTTTTGGTTTCGGATACAGGAGAATTCAAACATTCTTTTTTCGGGCTTTTTTTGCTGTCGTTGTCGCCGAAAAGAAAAGAATTTGAAAAGCAGCTCTATGAGGAGCTTTGTGCACAGCTTCGCTACGGAAATGCGCATTTTTCCGAAAATGGGGTGCTTTCTGTGGACAGCCATCAGCATGTGCATATGATCCCCTTGGTGTTTCGCACCTTGATGCGCGCCATACGGGATGAAAAAATAACAGTGAATTATCTTCGCTACCCCGCCGAGCCGATTATGCCGTATTTGAAGACACCGTCTTTATTTTTAACCTATCGTCCCATATCGCTTGTGAAGCAGTGGCTTTTAAAGCTGTTTGGGATGATCAATAAAAAAGAGCTGAAACAATCGGGAATCAAAACGGCTTATTTTATGGGTATCTTGTTCTCGGGGCATATGGACAAGAAAAGAGTTTTGAAAGTTTTGCCGCATTATCTGGCACTTGCCCGCAAGAATAAGCGGGACGTTGAGATTTTGCTTCATCCCGGCTATGAAGAAAAAGGCGTCGGGTTTAAAAAGAAATTTTATAAATTCTATTTTTCTTCCGGAAGAAAAATAGAATTTGATTGTGTGACCGATCCGGAGTTTAAAAATATAACGAAAGAAGCGTGTGAACATGCCGTACATTGAAAAAGACAAAGTGGACGAAAAAACAAGAGTGAAGCTGGAGGCACTGCTGGAAAAATCTTATTTATCCTACTGGCGGAAAAAAAGATTGTTTGATATCTTTTTTGCCACGTTGATTCTGCTGTTTTTCTTGCCTTTAATGTGCATCATTGCCATTATCATCTGCATTGATGACCCCAAAGCAGGCCCGTTTTTTAAGCAAAAAAGATGCGGCCGTCATGGGAAAGAATTTTATATGTATAAATTCAGAACCATGCATCCCAATGCAGAGCAAATGCGTGCAGAGCTGGAAGCCCTCAATGAAATGGACGGCCCGGTGTTCAAAGTGAAGAACGATCCGAGAATTACCCGTGTTGGAAAAATCCTTCGAAAATTATCGCTGGATGAATTGATGCAATTTTTCAACGTGTTCAAAGGCGACATGACCTTGGTTGGCCCTCGTCCGCCGCTTCCCGGAGAAGTGGAATACTACACCGACTATCAAAAGCTTCGCTTGATTGTCACCCCGGGTCTCACCTGCACCTGGCAGATTCATAAAAACAGAAACGACGTTCCCTTTGAGCAGTGGGTGGACATGGATTTGGACTACATACAAAACCGCACTTTTTGGGGCGATATTAAAATCATGCTCAAAACCCCCATTGCCATGATCAGTGCCACGGGAAGATAAAGAGAAGATGGGAGATAAAAAAATGAGAGTTGCAATGATAGGGCATAAAGTCATCCCGTCCAGACGCGGCGGCATCGAAAATGTGCTCACAACCCTGTGCCCCCTTCTGGTAGAGGAAGGCGCCGAGGTCACCTGCTACAACCGCACATCGGATAAAATCGAAAACGAATACGTAGGCACGGTAGAAAACAAAATGTATCGCGGCGTGAAATTAAAAAAGGCATGGACATTGAAGGGCAGAGGCGCGTCTGCCATGATTTCCTCCTTCACTGCCGCCATCTGCGCCGCCTTCTCAAAATACGATGTGGTGCATTTTCATGCAGAAGGCCCCTGTGCGGCACTTTGGATTCCCAAGCTGTTCGGGAAAAAATGCGTGGCGACGGTGCACGGCCTTGATTGGCAAAGAGAAAAATGGGGCAAGGGCTTTGCATCCAAATACATCAAATTCGGCGAAAAGGTTTTGGCAAAATATGCAGATGAAATTATCGTATTGAGCCAAAGTGCCTATGATTATTTCAAGGAAACCTACGGTCGGGAAGCGGTCATCATCCATAACGGCATCAATAAGCCCAACAGAAAGTCGGCAGAAGAGATTACGGAAAAATTCGGACTTTCGGAAAATGAATATATCTGCATGGTGTGCCGCCTGACGGCAGAAAAGGGCGTTCACTATCTGATAGATGCCTACAATCGCATCAAAACCGATAAAAAGCTGGTCATCGCCGGCGATACCAGCGACACGGACGAATACGTTGCCGAATTAAAGCGCATGGCAGAGAACAATCCGAATATTATCTTCACGGGCTTTGTTTCGGGTGCACTTTTGGATGAAATCTACAGCAATGCCTATCTTGTGTGCTTGCCGTCGGACATCGAAGGCATGTCTTTGAGCCTTTTGGAAGCCTTTGCCTACAAAAATGCGGTGCTGTGCTCGGATATCCCCGAAAACACACTGGTGGCAGAGGATAAAGCCGTGTATTTTCAAAAAAGCAATGTGGAAGATTTAACGGAAAAACTGCAAAGGCTCTGTGACGATGAAGCCTTGGTACATACATATAAAGAAGGCGCAGACGAATTTATTCTCGGCAAATATAACTGGCGTGATGTGGCAAAGGCGACATTCGACCTGTATAAGAAGCTGAAAAAATAAGGGAAAGGATAAAAGCCGTATGGATTACAAACCGAATGGGCTCCCCGAAGGGGGAACATACCAAGTCCTTGAGGAACAAATCAAAGAGCATTTGAAGACGGTTATGCCGGAATATGTTTATGATCAATGGATCAATTATTTTGTCATTGAAAAAGTAACCAAAAAGAAAATCGTGATTGGCTATTACGGTACGCGGATTTTAAAAACCTTTGAAAAAGAATATCAATCTGCCGTAGCCCTTCATATCAGCTCGCTTCTGGGCAGTCGGAAAAAACTGAAAATTGTAAAAAGAAAGAGCCGTCAGCCGAAGGATATGCCCGAAAAAACACCATCTGCATCGATGAAGAAAAATGTTAAAGTGCTGAAGCTGTTTATCATCAGCATGATATTTATTGCCATCACCTTATGTGTGGCGTTGGTTGCTTGCAACTATATCGGCAATCGGAATTTCAAAGAAACCTTCTACAGCGTCAGCAGTCTCAAGGTCAATCAAAAAATCAGAATTGTTCAGATTTCCGATTTGCACAACAGTATTTACGGGGAAAACAATGAAAGGCTCATCAGT
>JAFPCL010000002.1 GCA_017390225.1 Clostridia bacterium | reverse complement strand
CTATTTCTTTTTTAATACATTTTTCACTACCATTCGACATAATTTTTACTCGTGAAAAGTCAGGGTAAAAGAACATCTGTATATATCTGACAACAAAGTCAAATTAGACTGCTTAGCACATTTAGCTTTCGATAGAAAGTTTAGCTGCACTTGTCATTCAATTGGGTACATCTCAAAATTCACATTCAGCTTCATCCATGCATCGATTTCCTCTTCCCTGTCAAATAAAGAATACAAAAGCACAAGCTTTGCATAAGAAGCCTCGGTTGTCATTCCCCACAAAAAGTGCGGTGCATTGTGGTGGCGTGCCACTGTCGGGACAGTGTCGTAGACTTCACCTTCGACTTTGGATGGCGAAAGATAGAGCGCTACATGGTTTTCTTCGCACCGATTCAATAAATACAAAATCGAATATTTATCGTGATGTTCTTCCGTTTGCGTACACACCGTGCCGGAATGGTAAGTGCCGTGCAGAACAGCACGATAGCTACCTAAAGAAAATGCATCATAATTGAGTCCCACATAGGGTGCAATCATCAGCACGGTATCCTTTAAATGCCAATCGCCATAAAGGGTGCAGATGGGGTGTTTTTCTTTTGAAGGATATGCCTTTTTGATTTTCTCCAAAGAGGCATCCGATAGCATGGATATATCGATAGCATCAAAGCTTTCAAAATCATCGGAATAGTTTTCGCATTGGCGGATATGACTGCCCAAATGCAGATACATTTTTCCGTCTGAAATATTCAAATAGGTTACATACACGTTGGGTGTAATGCCTGCCATAATGCAGTCCACCGCCGCTTTAAAATTGGCATTGCCGTTGGCTAAAGGATCGGATAACGGCCGCTGGCTCGATACAAAAAAGACAGGAATCTTTGCGTCTGTCAACACATAGGAAAACATAGCGGCAGAATACGCCAGTGTATCCGTGCCGTGAGCAATCACGATGCCGTCATATGCCGAAAAGTCAACCGTGCGCAGATAATCGATCAGACGATTCCAGATGTCAATCGTCATATTTTCACTCAGCACATAGAAGTTTTCCGATTCTTCTATTTGTATTTCCTCTGCATAGGCGCAATTGTTCAAAAAATTCAGTTTTAACTGTGCCGCCGCCTTTGCAGAAACGGCACGGGTGCCATCTTCGGTCACACGCGTACAAATCGTACCGCCGGTTAAAATCAAAAGAATATGCTTCATTCTATTACTTCCTTTAAAACATTTCATAAAAGGGCGAAAAAAGAGTGCAGAACGGCTGAACTGAATGGAGATGGCGATTTGTTCGCCATCTCCCATCCCGAAGCCGTACAAAGGTACGGCGAGTGGTGAAGTTCGCGCCGTAGTTCCTTGGCTTTAAACAATAGAAATCCGCATGCCTGCGGATTTCTACCATTATATCAAACGATTAAGCACTTCATGCCATGGAACGGTCTGTGCCTTTTTTCGTCCCTTTTATTTCAATTTCTCTTCTAATAACTTCTTAATGACCATCGGGTCTGCCGTGCCGCGCAGTTCACGCATGCAAGCACCGAAGAGTGCCTGGAACACTTTGGTCTTTCCGTTTTTATAATCTTCCACACTCTTGGGATCTGCCGCCAGAACTTTATCAACAACAGCCGCAACTGCCGATTCGTCGGTGTTTGCATCCAAGCTGTTTTCACGGGCAAATTCTTCCGGATCAACGTCTTTTTCAATCACGGCGGTCAACACCTTCTTGCCGGCGCCACGGTTGATCTTTCCGTCTGCTACCATGGCAATGATTTTTGCCAGCTTTTCGGGCGTAATCTGAAGATCGGAAAGCACCTGACCGTTCTTGCGAAGCACACCGGCACATTCGGTCAAAATCCATGCCACAGCGTCTTTCACGGATGCGCCCAAAGCCACAACGCCGTCCAAGAGATCACAAAGATTGCGCTCACCCGTCAGCACTTCGATTTCCTTTTCGGAAATGCCCATTTCGGCATATTCTGCCGCTTTCACTTCGGGCTTTTTCGGCATCGCGCTCTTGATTTCATCCAGCCATGCATCGTCAATAACGATGGGCATCAGGTTGGGATCGGGGAAATACCGATAGTCGGCTTCCGTTTCTTTATTACGCATCGCAAAGGTTCTGCCCTTGGTGTCGTCCCAACGGCGGGTTTCCTGCACCAAAACCTCGGTTTGGCGCTCTAATGCGTCGATATGACGAGCCGTTTCGTATTTAATGGCTCTTTCAATGGAAGTGAAGGAGCTCATATTCTTGATTTCCGTGCGCACACCCAGCTCCGTCTGCCCTTCGGGACGAACGGAAATATTTACGTCACAGCGCATTGCCCCTTCTTCACATTCGGAAATTTTTCCGAAGCGGAACATGGATTTGAGCATTTCCAAATAGGAAAGCACTTCTTCTGCACTGTGGAAATCCGGATGCGTAACAATTTCAATCAGCGGAACACTGGTTCTGTTGAAGTCCACAAGAGACGTGTCGGTCCATTCATCATGGACAAGCTTGCCGGCATCTTCTTCCATATGAATCTGCTTGATACCAATCATGCTCACACCGTCTTTGGTGGTAACTTCTACCTTACCATTGACACAAATCGGATGAAACAGCTGGGTAATCTGATAAGCACAGGGCAAATCGGGATAGTAGTAATTCTTTTTATCAAAGGTTGCATAGCGGTTGATTTCGCAGTTCAGCATAAGACCTGCAGTGACTGCTTTTTCCACTACGCGCTTATTCATCACGGGAAGCATCCCGGGCATACCGCTGCATGCAGGGCACACGCAGTCATTGGGCTCTTTGGGCGAAGAATGACCACCGCAAGCGCAGAAAATTTTAGAAGCTGTATCGAGCTCCACATGGGTTTCCAAACCAATTGTTACTTCGTATTTCATTATGCACCCATCCCTTCTACGCTTTTTGCCAAGGACATCAGAAGACTTTCGTCGAAATGGTTGCCCATCAGCTGCACACCGCCGACCGAAAGTGCCGGAATACCAATCAGATTCGGAATCGCAGTGAAAAAGCTTTCTTTAAACACATTTTTGAATGCATCGGAAATATCATAAGCCGTGTACTGCATTTCAGAACAAACAGGCGTCAGCACGGCATCGTAGGACGAAAGCATAGCTTTCATCGCATCGGCAACCACACGGCGCACCTTGAGCGACTTATCATAGCAAACTTTATATCTGTTCTTAGAAAGAACATCCGAGCCGTACAGAATGGTCTGCTTGGTCAGAAGGTTAAAGCCTTCGGTACGAGAGCCGACATACAGCTCGTCGATATTTTCATAGTTGGGCGTTCTGTAGCCAAACTTCACGCCATCATAACGAGACAGATTGTTGCATGTTTCCGCCGCCATTAAAATCTGCCATGCACTTTGTGCGGCACGAGCAAGCTCGAAGGAGACTTCTTCCACAACAACGCCTTTTTTCTTTAAGTTTTCGGCATATGCCAAAACCTTTGCGCGGCTATCCTCGCTTGCGGCTTCCAGCATTTCTTTGATGATAGCTACCTTTACGCCGGAGATTTCCAAATCCGTGTCGTAATCATAGGTTTCATGCATCAGGCTGGTGCCGTCTTTTGCATCATGACCTGCAATCACGGACAGGACTTCCTGCATGGCTTTCATATTCGGGGCATACACACCAATCTGCTCACCGGAGCAAGCACAGGGAATCACGCCGTAGCGAGAAACCGTGCCGTAGGTCGGCTTCATAAAAGCGACACCGGAAAGGGCGGCGCTTCTGCGCGGTGCACCATTGAGGTCTACCCCCAAAGCCGCTTTCACACTGCCGTCTTTCACAAGCTTTGCACTGCCGCCGCATAGATTCTCCCCTTCTGCAGCTGCGCCGTAATAAGAAAATTCGCCTACAAGATCAAGACCGAATTCACCTACATTTGCCTTCCCTGCAATAGAATAGCCCTTGTTCTCCAAACGTTCTACGGCTTCTGCGCTGAAAAGCGGCACAAAGCCCTCCAGCATATGAGAGCCGGCGGTTGCCTGCATATCTTTCACTAAAATCATGTCATCTACGGCAATGTTGCCGGATGCTTCTGTTATATAATCACGCAATGTGCACACCTCACTTTACCAATCTCGGCACTTGCCAGCTGTCTTCGGTGTGCTCGGGCGCACCGGCAAGCAAGCTCTCACGAGAGAAATTCTGCTTGCGCGCATCTTCGCGGAACACATTGGTCATCGGCATAACATGTACCATAACTTCAACATTTTCTGTATCGATAGCGGTCAGTACGTCTTCACTTTTCTTCATATCTTCAAAAAGCGAAAGCATATCGGCCCCCTCTTTGTCGGAAAGAGACAGCTCATTAAGCTGCATCAACCCTTCCAATTCTTTTGCCGTCATAGGAGATTCCCCTCTTTCTTATTCTCTGATCGAAATATTGGCTTCCAAAAGCTGTGCTTCGGTGACTTCGCTGGGTGCACCCAAGAGAAGATCCTGTGCGTTGCCGTTCAGAGGGAAGGCAATAACATCACGGATGGTGTCTTCATCCGCCAGAAGCATAATGATACGGTCGATGCCAGGTGCCATACCTGCATGGGGCGGTGCGCCATACTGGAATGCGGTGTAGAGTGCGCTAAAGCGCTTTTCCAGCTCTTCTTCGGTGTAGCCTGCAATGGAGAAGGCCTTCTTCATAACGTCGGTGCTGTGGTTACGCACGGCGCCGGAAGCCAGCTCGATGCCGTTACATACCAAGTCATACTGATATGCCAAAATTTCCGTGGGATCCATTTCTTCCAAAGCCTTGAGGCCCCCCTGAGGCATGGAGAAGGGGTTATGGGTGAAGATAATCTTGCCGGTGCTTTCGTCGATTTCGAACATGGGGAAATCCACAACGAAGCAGAACTCAAAGGCATCATTATCAATAATATTCAGATTTTCGCCGAGCCAAGTGCGAATCTGGCCGGCATAACGATCAACAACCGCCTTGGTGTCGCAGATGAAGAACAGGGTTTCGCCCTCTTTCACACCGGTGATTTCGATGATTTCCTGCTTCTGCTCGTCGGTCAAGAACTTTTCGATCGGGCCTTTGAAAGCGCCGTCGTTGAGGGTGATGTAGCCAAGACCCTTCATGCCGATACCGGTTGCAAATTTCAAGGAATCTTCGAAGAACTTTCTGGACTGACCGGCGCAGTTGGCAACAATGCCGCGGACGGGTTTGCGCTTAAAGAGCGGGAAATCTACCTTGCTGAAAAATGCGGTCAAATCGCAGATTTCCAGGGGGTTACGAAGGTCGGGCTTATCGGAGCCGTACTTCATCATAGCATCTTTATAGGTAATACGGCGGAAAGGTGCCGGAGAAATCTTCTTATCGGAGAAGGTCTTGAAGGTGTCGTAGATTACTTCTTCGCAAACCTTCAAAACGTCTTCCTGCGTTGCAAAAGCCATTTCAAAATCCAGCTGATAGAATTCGCCGGGAGAGCGATCCTGACGCGCATCTTCATCACGGAAGCAGGGAGCGATCTGATAATATTTATCAAAGCCCGAAACCATCAAAAGTTGCTTGAACTGCTGGGGTGCTTGCGGAAGCGCATAGAACTTACCCTTATGCTTTCTGGAAGGAACCAAAAAGTCACGGGCACCTTCGGGAGAAGAAGCCGTGAGAATCGGGGTCTGAATATCCAAAAATTCACGGGCATCCATCAGCTTTCTCATATGGCTGATGACGCGAGAACGCAGAACAATATTATTATGAATGGCAGGGTTGCGAAGATCCAGATATCTGTACTTGAGGCGCACATCTTCTCTGGTGCCCTTGGAATCATTCACATCAAAAGGAAGCATATTATGGCATTTACCGAGAAGCTCCAAGCTATCCACGACCAGCTCTACTTTACCGGTTGCCAGCTTTTCATTGACCGTTTCGGGATCTCTTTCGGAAACGGTGCCGGTTACGGAAATAACGGTTTCACGATTCACATTTTTCAAAAGGGTTTCGTCATGAATAACGGTCTGGGTAATGCCCGTGAAGTCACGAAGGTCAACGAAAATAACGCCGCCGTGGTCACGGATGGCATCAACCCAACCTGCCAACTGCACGGTCTGACCGATATGACTTTCTCTGATATCATTACAATGGTGTGTTCTGTACATAGTATAGCCTCCCAAATAGAAATTTCATGCTGTAGAGAATAAGCTTTGCCCTAAAAAAAACGCCAAAACTTAATTTCAAACAGACTTATCCATATAAAACATCATATTGCATTATACACATTTCTATTATATTTGTCAAGGGTTTTTCAGATATTACACTTTCTTATTTTATCCAAAAATTTCAAAAATAAAAAGCAAAAAAATAAAGGTTTTTCACATAGACTTATTTCTTCCCTGTCCCTCCAAAAAATTTTTTTGTTTTTTTTTATTTTTTTGTTGACAAACGGATGAGTTTTGCATATAATACAAGTAAAGATACATATTCCTCGATAGCTCAATCGGCAGAGCATTCGGCTGTTAACCGAAGGGTTACAGGTTCAAGTCCTGTTCGGGGAGCCAGAAAAAAGACTATTCGAAAGAATAGTCTTTTTTCAACTAAATCCGTCTTACGACGGAATAAATCCACTGTGTGGATGAAATCTGCCAGCGCAGATGAAATCGCCTGCGGCGGATAAAAAGACGGATTTAATTTCATCTGAACGAAGTGAAGATTTCATCCAAGCTTGCTTGGATTTCATCGTGAGCAAAGCGAACGATTTCATTAACGCATGCTGCATCTATTATGAATGTGTTTTTTCAATGATGTTTGCCTTCGGCAAATACATCATTCATCATTAAAATTCATTCCAAACCGATAAAAGGAGATGTAAAAAAAGGCACGGACCGTTTCATGGCAGAAATAAAGCATTTATTCGCTTTATAAAACAATTATTTATCT
>JAFPCL010000093.1 GCA_017390225.1 Clostridia bacterium | reverse complement strand
GGAGCGAACTTCACCGCTCGGCGTACCTTTGTACGCCTTCGGGATGACATTATCAAGGCTACGCCTTGATAATGTATTCAGTTCGTCCATTCTGCACTCTTTTTATCCATCCCCTACGAGGAATAAGAGTTTTTAAACAGCTCCTTTTATTTATTTTTTAATATCTGCGCCGTCTGCGTCTTCTGCGGCTTCTTCTGATCATCGAAATCCGCATCCACAAGAACAACACAACAATAATACCGATGATGATTCCCAAAATCCATAACAAAATGTCACGAATCACCGACCAGACAGAATATTCATAGGCATGATCCGCCAAAAGCCGAATGGTTGCCACAGGTTCCGTTTCGGAATAAAAGTCACCGGTATAATAAATCTCCAAAGTTCCTAAAGGTGCGCCCTCTTCCAGAGGGGCCTTGAGTGTTTCGTTATCAAAAACAACCGAACGTTTCAGCACATCGGCAAGCACCGTGCCTTTGGGCACGATGATACTTGCCGATGTTTGTGTGACAAGTTTTGCATTTTTATAACCTTTGGCTCTTTTGATTGGCTGTTCTGCCACCGGCTCTGCTTCTGCGGCAATTTCCACTCGTTCATAGTTGTCAAATGCATAGCGGAACAAATTCTGTGTATCTGTATACGACACATATTCGCCGTCGATGATGCTGGCTTCAAACACAGCGGAAACAACGGTCACGCCTTCTTTTTCCGCCGCCGCAACCAAGCAGTTTTTGGCAATATCCGTATACCCTGTTTTTCCGCCGATGGTTTGTGAAAAACGATACGTATCGCTGTTTAAAAGCTTGTTTGAATTATAAATTACACGTTCCTCGTTCATGTTGGTTGCAGGAAGTGTGTAGACGGATGTACTAATTACCTGACGGAACACGTCGTGCTTTATGGCGGCGCACATAATTTTTGCCATATCCGCCGGCGTTGTGTAATGAAATTCGTCATAGTATCCGTTGGCATTGACAAAATGGGTGTCTTTTGCCCCCAGCTCACGGGCACGGGCATTCATTTTCTCCGAAAAAGCATTCAAATCACCCGATACATATTCACCGAGAACATTTGCCGATTCGTTTCCCGAAATCAGCATGGTGCCCATGATGCAATTATAAATTGTGATTTGTTCGCCGGGCTTTAATCCCATCATGCTACTGTCCAAAGGCACAGCACATGCCGATGCGGAAACTTCAATAGATGTATTCAATTGCTCTTCTACGGAAATACCGTTTGCTGCGGCATCCGCTTCTGCTTTTTCCAGCGCAAGAAGCACCGTGAGGATTTTTGTTGTGCTGGCAGGATAAACTTTTTCCTCCGCATGATGCGCCCAAAGAACATTTCCCGTTTCCGCTTCCACAAGCAGTGCATGCGGTGCACGAAGCGCAGGCCCTTCTGCCAAAACAAATACGGGAAGGAGCATCATGACAAAAAGAATTGTCAAACTAATAAATTTTTTCACGAGAAAGCCTCCGTTAATTTGCCGTATAGATTACTGTTACATTCGGATGATACTGCAAAACCGACGCCTGGCAAGAAGGATGCACTTCTTTTGCAAGCATAGCTTTCATAGCTTCCAGCTTATCCTCTCCGCGAATCAGCATAAGAATATTTTTTGCTTTCATGATTGTTCCGATTCCCATGGTGATTGCCTGTTTGGGCACTTTATTCAGATCGTTTTCAAAGAAACGGCAGTTTGCTTCGATGGTTCTCTGTGTGAGATCCACACGGTGTGTTGCGCTGATAAACGAATCGCCCGGTTCATTAAAGCCGATATGACCATTGTGACCAATGCCCAGAAGCTGCAAATCCACACCGCCGGCTTCTTCGATCATTTTCTCGTAGTTTTCACATTCTTTGTCGATATCTGCCGCCATCCCGTTGGGCAAATGCACATTTTCTTTCTTAATGTTGATGTGAGAGAACAAATTTTCCCACATGAATGCATAATAGCTTTGCGGATGAGAAATCTCCAGTGCACAGTACTCGTCCAAATTAAATGTCGTGATATCGGAAAAATCAAGCCCGTCTTCCCTGCACTTTTTTGCAAGAGCGACATATGTGCCAATCGGGGTACTCCCCGTTGCAAAACCCAACACAGCATGGGGCTTTGTAATTACTTGTGCGGCAATGACATCGGCTGCCAGAGCACTCATCTTTTCATATGAATCGACTTCTATAATTTTCATTTCACACTCTCCTCACGCATTTTTTTCATTTCCTTTATTATATTATAACTTTATTTTTAAAGATGTCAAGACATATTTCTACAATCTTTTTTCACAATTTTTGCTTTTAAGAATAACCTGTTATTTTTTTGTATACGTTATAGAAAGAAAGGAGGTCAGAAAAATGTTTCAATCAAATCAAATTCCCGAGGAGTTGCCGGCGGCTTTTTCCACAGCACTTTCGCAAAATATAGATGCTTTGGCGCGCTTTTGTGCGCTTCCCTACGAAGACCGACAACGGCTTCTTTTTGCTTGTAGTCCTTCTCAAAGAAAAGAACTGCAGGATTCTATGAAAATACTAAAGCGTTAAATCATACCTGACCGCATTGCTTGTCGTAAAAAGGCAATGCGGTCTTTTTGTTTTATGATAATGATTGACTTTTCCTCGTTTTTCCTGTAGAATATGAAATATACTCTGTTCGAAGGTGATTTTTATGGATCAGCGTCTTTTTGCACTATGGTTCAAGCTTTTATATCCCACGGGAACGGTCGGTTCTGCTTTTGCTTTGCAGGCTTTTCAAAACGATGCCTCTGCCATACACAAAGCCGATACCGAAGACTTTCGCGCCCGTGGCATTTCCGAAAAAGATATCAAAAAACTAATGCAAAAGGATTTGTCGCAGGCAAAAGCCCTATGGGATACCTGTGCGCAAAACGGCGTAATTCTCTTGTGGCCCACAGATGCCCATTACCCCCATGCGCTGGATAAGCTTCCCGATCGCCCATCCCTTCTGTTTGCCTTGGGCGACGTGTCTGTTTTAAATCGCAAAAGTGTCTGTATTGTGGGCTCTCGTTCGGCATCCGCTCGTGGCAGTGCCGTTGCGGCAAAGCTCACCCAGCAAGCCATTTCTTCCGGCTTTGTTCCTGTTACGGGTGCGGCAACCGGTATTGACAGTGTGGTTCTCAACACGGCGGCATCTCTTCGCCATCCTGCCGTTTCCGTTGCCGCCGCAGGGCTGGATGTGATATATCCTGCCGATGTCTACGCCACACGGCAAAAGCTTTGTGCCGCCGGCGGCTGTGTATTTTCCGAATTTTTGTTCGGTCTGCCGGCACGCACACACCATTTTCCCCTTCGAAACCGTCTGCTTCCTGCGCTATCCCAAGGTGTTTTTATTGCAGAAGCAGGGCTCAGAAGCGGCGCTCTTCTAACCGCAAATCATGCCATTGAGCAAAACAAGCCCCTGTTTGCCGTTCCCGGCTATATCGACGATCCGCACTTTGCCGGATGCAACCGTCTGATTGGGCAGGGAGCAACCTTAGTTGCAGATATTGCCGAAGCCTTTGACCATCCGATATTGCAAGGAGCTTCCCCTGTGGCTTCCACGGCGTTTGTTCCGCCCTCACCGATTCGCCCGACCGTAAAAAAAGAAGCGGCAAAGCCCGAAATCACACATCCTACTTTAAAAAAAATATACGATTGTCTTATGGATCAAAGCCTGTCCACGGAGGAAATTATTATAAAAACGGGACTCTCTGCCGCAGAAGCTTCCGCGGCTTTGGTTCTCGGCTGTTTAAAAGGGCTTTTGGACAAGTCTGCCGATGATCGATACTTTATCAAATAATCAAGCGGAGGAAAAATTATGCTTTCAAAAATTCATAGCTACGGCGTCTTGGGCATTGAAGGGTTTCCCATTACGGTAGAAGCCGATGTTGCCAACGGACTGCCTGCATTTGAGGTTGTCGGCTTGCCCGACAATGCTGTCCGCGAAGCCAAGGAGCGCGTGAAAAGTGCCATTCGCAACAGCGGTTTTCTGATGGAAAACCGAAAAATCGTCGTTAATCTTGCGCCTGCCGATATCCGCAAGGAAGGAGCGGCATTTGATTTACCCATTGCCGTTGCACTTTTGGCGGCTACCGGGCAAATCGCCATGGAGCAAACCGAAGACTACATTCTCTTGGGCGAGCTGTCTTTGGGCGGTGAACTCAAGCCTGTCAATGGTGTTTTGCCCATTGTTATGAGTGCTGTAAACAAAGGAAACCGCCGCTTTATTCTGCCGAAAGAAAACGCCTACGAAGCCTCTTTAATTCGTGAAGCAGAGGTTTTCGGTGTTGCTGATTTATATGAAGCAATTAAATTTATGAAGGGCGAAATTTCGGTTACTCCAACGGTTACAGATTGCTCCTCCCTGTTCCGTCAGGCCAATGTATATGCCGAGGATTTTTCCGAAGTGCGCGGTCAGGAGCGTGTCAAGCGTGCCTTGGAAATTGCCGCCGCCGGTGGTCACAATATTCTTATTGTCGGGTCTCCCGGCTCGGGAAAATCCATGCTTGCCAAACGGCTTCCCACCATTTTGCCCGATATGACGTTGCAGGAAGCTTTGGAAACCACAAAAATTCACAGTGTTGCCGGCACACTTCGCCATGATGTTCCCCTGGTTGCTACACGGCCTTTCATGGCACCTCATCACACAACCTCAACCATCAGTCTGGTTGGCGGCGGTCACCAGTCCAAGCCGGGCACACTGCCGCAGGCGCATAATGGTGTTTTATTTTTAGATGAATTGCCGGAGTTTAAAAAAGATGCCTTGGAAGTGATGCGCCAGCCATTAGAAGACAAAAAAGTGACCATTAATCGCATCCAGGCGGTCAACACCTATCCCTGCTCCGTGCAGTTGGTTGCCGCCATGAATCCGTGCAAATGCGGCTGGTACGGTGACAAGACCCATATGTGCACCTGTTCCTCCCGTGACGTGCAAAAATACGTTGGTCGCATCAGCGGCCCGCTTTTAGATCGTATTGATATCCGTGTGGAATCCGTTGTTTTGGACTATCAGACACTTCAGCAACCGCCTGCCGAATCCTCTGCCACCATCAAAGAACGTGTCAACCGTGCAAGACAGCTTCAGCAAGAGCGGTTTGCCGGCACTTCCGTTAACTGCAACGCCCAAATGAACAATCGTGATGTAGAAAAATACTGCGTGTTGGGGCCCGATGCCGCCGCTCTTTTAGAAGATGCCTATGAAAAGATGGACCTTTCCGCTCGCGGCTACATTAAAATTCTAAAAGTCGCCCGTACCATTGCGGATATGGACAACAGCGAAACGATATCTTTCTCCCATATCGCCGAAGCCATTTCCTATCGAGAAACAGGGCTCACCCCTTAATCCGTGTAATAGCCGAGAATATGGATGAAGCGGACACGGTCATATCGATAAGAAGACAAAGGTCTGTACAGGGCGTCGTTATCATGTGCCGCCACATAGAGCTCATTTCCTTCGCGAGATAACAGCAGTAGGCTATGATACCATCGATTCTGATTGCCCAGCTGGATCACATCCCCCGGCATTGCATTTTCTTTAGACGTAGGCCTTCCGTAAACGCCGCGACTGATATTTTCCGTCAGAAAATTATACAGATACACCACCCCTGTCCAAGAAGGACTTTTTCGGTTTGCATCTATATAATACCAGCCGAAGGTCGGCGTGTAATTCATCACACCACTGCCGGCATACAGACATTGCGACACAAAATTTGTGCAATCTCCCCCCAGATTCTCATAGTCATAATACTTCGGATTGCGGCGCAAAGCCCATGCTTCTGCATAATCAACCGCATCTTCCCTGCGATACGGCATGGATATTGCCATAATAAAACACCTCCCGTCATCATACCAGTGTATGTTTCGGGAGGTGTTTTTGTTCCTCTTTTTATTCTATGCTTGGTTCATGCGTAATTTTTTTAAAATCTCTTTTTCCAGACGGGAGATTTGCACCTGCGATAAAAGCAATGCTTCCGCCGTCTCTTGCTGTGTCTTTTTTTCAAAAAAACGAAGCAAAATAATATTTCTTTCTCGCTCCGACAGGCTTTTAAGCGCTTGCTGTACAAAAACCGCACCAAGCACTGCTTCTATGTCGTCCTCGCAGGCAATGGTATCCCCTAATGTTATGTTCTCTTCTCCCATTGGTCTGTCCAGAGAATCTACCGACTGCAGAGAAGAGATTGCCGCGGCGGCCTCTTCGGGGGAAATATGAAGCATTTTTGCAATATCCGTAAGACGCGGCTCTTTTTTATAAGTTTGCCGCCATTTTTCTTCCTCTCTGCGGATAGCTTGTCCCAATGCACGACGTGTGCGAGAAACCTTAATCATCCCTTGATCCCGCAGATACATTTTGATTTCTCCCGCAATGTAGGGAACAGCAAAGGTTGAAAATTGCACTTGAAAAGAAAAATCAAAGCGATCGATTGCCTTCATCAGCCCGACACAACCGATTTGAAACAAATCCTCTTCAAGCTCACGATCTGAAAACCGCTTGACAACACAGTGCACCAACCCCAAATTTTTCTCGGCAAATTGCATCCTTGCAGTTTTGTCCCCCTGTTTTGCTTTTTCCAAAAGCTCTGTCATGGCTATTCCGACAAATGCTTGACCAGTACGATTTTTGTTCCTTCACCCGGTCGGCTCTCCACATAAAAAGCATCGGTAAATGCCTCCATAACGGCAAAGCCCATGCCGCTTCGCTCATCCTGCGGCGCTGTTGTAAAAAAGGGCTCTTTGGCTTTTTCGATATCTTGGATTCCGCACCCTATATCTTGGATTGTGATGGTTATCTTTCGTTCTTCTCGTTGCATGGTCATGTAGATTGTTCCACCTTTGCCGCCATAGCCGTGAACAATCGCATTGGTCACAGCTTCGGAAACAGCTGTGCGGATATCCGATAATTCGCTCACGGTGGGATCTGCTTCCGAAACAAATGCCGCGGCTAATGCCCTGCTTAAACTTTCGTTACAGCTCTCGGCGGGAAATTCAACTTTCACAAAGTTTTTCATCCTTTGGAGCCTCCTTCCTTTTTCAGCGCCAAAAGCGCTTCTTCTTCGGTAGCATACAGTTTTCCAATCCGAAGAAGTCCGGATATTTTAAGAAGTCGCTGTACCTGCCTATCAGCACCGAAATATGCCAACATTCCGCCAACAGGATGGATTTCTTTATACCGCCCCAAAATCAGCCCGATTCCCGTGCTGTCCATAAATGTCAATTTTCGAAAGTCAAACAGCAAATGCTGTCCGCCGCGGCGCAGTCGATCGTCTATGCTTGTCCGTGCCCCCAAAGCCGCATGCTCATCCAGCTCGCCGAACAAACGAACAACCAAGACCTGCCCTTTTCGTGCAAATGCTACTTTCAATGCGAACACCTCCTGTATACTATGTTCGCCATTTGGAAAATATTTCCTCTTTTTATTGATTTCTTTTTGCAAACGAAAACCAAGGCGTAAAATACACAGTGACAGTTCCGTCATTTTGGGTGGAAAACACCTGTGTGCCAAACAATTTCGCCAATTTTTGTATGTGTTCCTCTTCGGAGGAAATCAAGGTGAAATCCGGTTGCAGGCGGCGGAAATCTTCTTCCGTTCCCGTATTGTCCGACAAGCGAATCAAAGTGCATTTTTTTCGGGAATCTATGTTTTCATCCGCAAATAAAAAGCTTTCCTCTTTATATGCCGCCAAAACCTCCATTTTGCCGCTTTCTGCCCGTAACGTCACCGAAAATCCGTCTGTTTTATGCCGCGTATCTTTTTCAATTTGATGTATACGCACCCCATGTTGTGATGCTTTCAATAAAAGAAGCTTCCATTCCTTTGAAGACTCTTCTTGCTTGGGCACATACATGTTCTTAACCCTGTGGGTTTCAAGCAACTTCTGTACGCCGGAAATCTTTGCCGACTCTTGGCTTGTGAGATATAACGCATCCACAGAATAAATACCTCGCATTTTCAGCTGTGTTTCCGGATCAAAAGATGCATTTTTCGATCCGCAATCCACCACGATGGTTGTCGTTCCCTTTTGCACCAGAGAAAAATCGCCGGTTCCCACGTTGAATACTGTTACGGACAAGGAAAAATAACAAAATACCCAACACAGTATCCATCCCGAAAGGAGCAAAGCACTTGTGATTCTGAGTCTTTTGTATGCCGTTTTTGCAAAAAGAAAGAACGATTAGCCACACAGCAAAAATAAGAATCGGAGAAAAAGGATACACAGAGAAGGCACACAGCGGCATCTTTGCAAGCCACTCGATCAACAGCACGATTGCCTGCGTTGCCGCCCGCATAATCATCCCCAAAAATGCCGTTGTCGCCGCCGTGGGAAATGCTGTGTAGGCAATCACGTAGACAAAGCCGCCTCCCATATAGAAGGGCAACACCGGCAACAAAAGAACATTGCCGAGCACACCAAGAAAAGAAATATTTCCAAAATAATATGCCGTCATCGGAACGGTGAACAGCTGTGCCGAAAAGCTCGCAAGCAAAATAAACCATATTTTCTGTAAAACTTTCGGTTTTTCGATATAAAACCTTTTTTCCAGTCGTTTATAAAACAGGAACAGACCCAAAACCGCCATGAAAGACATTTGAAAGCCGATATCTGCCATCAAAAAGGGATTTATCAGCACCATACCGCCGCCAACCAGCATCAACATATGCACCTGATCCACATTCCGTCTGAAAATCCGTGCTACAACATACAGTATATGCATCATGCCGGCGCGCACGGCAGACGCCGGAGAACCTACCATCAAAACAAAGAACACAATGAAAAAACAACCAAACAGCCTAAAAACGCGAAACCGCTCCGGAATCAGAAAGAAGAACCAGAGTATCATGGAAATCACAAGAGAAACATGAAGTCCCGAAACGGCCGTCACATGAGAAAGCCCCGTTTTAGATAATGTGTTTTTAAAATGACTGTCCATACCGTCCTTTTGTCCGGCAAAAATCGCTAAGGAAAAAGCTCGCTCGTTTGCCTCCATGGCATTTTCGATGGCTTTAATCACACGACTGCGTACAACGAGAGGGATATCGAATAAAGAATCGACTTCGCCTTTTTGCAGGATTCGGACATTTTCCTTCTTGGGATACATAACGGCAAAGGTCTCTTTTGACATGAGCCATTTGCGATTATCAAAATCTGCCTTGGTTCGTCCCGATACCGACGCTGTTATCTTCCCCGTGAACCGCACTTCATCTTTATACTCCAAAAGCCGAGGAGAAGAAATATAAACACGAAAATTTGCCTTTTTTCCGTTGACAGCCGACACCTTTACAAAAGCTCTGCATCCGTCTTTCGCCATGCGAACCTCTTCCACTGTGCCGATAACCGAACAGGATTGATTCAGATACGGCTGCATAGAATACTGCGACAAATAAAGCCTTGCCGATGTGTAGCCGATTCCCATAACAAAGGCAAGGAAAACCAAAAGGAAATCTTTTTTCCTGTCAAAACAGGGCTTCGCCAGAAAAAAGGCAAGCCCTGTAAAAAGCAATATAGGAAAAAATGACAACAATTGATACAGTGCAAGAAACATTCCTGCACCAAAGGTAGTGTCGTTGATACCTTTAACCACTTTCACCAATTGTCCATCCATTGTGAAGATTTTCACTTCGCCCATAGCCATAGGTGCTTGCAATGTGAACACACTGCCCACCGGGTTAGGATAAAGATGGATACCTCCCGCAGCATTGGTGAGAATACCCTCAACACCGGTAGTAACACTCGCT
>JAFPCL010000092.1 GCA_017390225.1 Clostridia bacterium | reverse complement strand
TATGACGGTATGGATGGCATAGAGATACTGAACTCTTTCGGCATCAAGTGTAAGCATATCTCTGTTTCTGCTACGGAAGAAGAAAAGAAAAATATAAAAGTAAGACAAAGAAAAATATAAAATAAATAACTTGCAAACATTGTATGTATAGTATAAATGACTAACTATTAAAAGTCAAGAGTTTTTTTGAAAAGTTTTCGAAAAATTTTAAGATGCTAAAAAAGAGCATGACAAACAAGCCCTGTATTGCAAGGACTAAAAAAATAGTTTGTTAATAATTACATTACAGCATCAGAATCATATGCGAGGTTTTTCGTTTGAAGTGTTTTTCAAAGACATGGTGAAAAAGGCAGGACGCGCGGATGAATTTATCATTGCCTCTGCCGCCACCAGTACGGAAGAGATTGGCAATCCCGTGCATCCGGGCACAAAAAGAAAGCTTGCCTCTGTCGGCATTTCCTGTGACGGCAAACGTGCCGTGCAGATGAAAAAATCCGACTACGATGCTTACGATTATTTAATTGCCATGGATGACTGGAACATTCGCAATATTTTGCGCATCATTGGTGCAGACACCGACCAAAAGGTGTATAAGCTTTTGTATTTTGCCGGAGAACCAGGCGACATCGCCGACCCGTGGTACACGGGAAACTTCGATGAAACCTATGACGATGTTGTCCGCGGACTTACCGGATTTTTAAGTGAAATTTAATCCCTTTTTTATTCACCAAACAGCTTTTTCATTTTGTCTTTGATACTTGTTCTTCTGTCTTCCGTGGTTTGTTCATCCACGGATACGGAAAGCACATCGCCTTCTTTTGCGTTTTTCGGAAGCGCCGAAACAGGCACGGAAAAGATAGCGCCATTTTGGCTCTCCACCACGGCAATTTTCCCTTCCATTCTGTCAATAATCCATTGCATCATAATCCTCCTTTAATACACACACAGCATCTGCTTTAACATAGCATTCTCCCCTGTTACGCCCAAGGCATACAGTGCGGTTTTCGGAAGCTGTACCGTGAGCGTAACTTTTAAAAGACCGTCTGTAGAAAATTCTTGACTTGCGATTAAATTTCCTGCCGCATCTTTCACGAACAGACATCCCTTTCCTTCCACTTCGGCAGAAAAGGAAAACTGATTTTTCTTTAAATACAGCTCTTGCCACACCGTGCCGTTATTTAAGCATGCCTTGCCTGATATTTCAACTTTTCCTTCCGTCCGCCAACCGTAGCCGGCATTTTCAAAACGATCGTTGATGAATCGCTTTTCACTATAAATCCCACAATCCGTCTTTGTGCTTGTATAAAGTGCTGTGCCGGAATTGCATGTTGACAGATATATATTATCATGCATATTGGCACCGCAAACAATACCATCTGTTGCCGCTACGGAAAATCTACCTTTTAAAACACATTCTGTAATATGAATATCCCGCACTTCTTTGCCTTGGGGCGAAAGCTTGATGCCGCTGCCTGTGCCTGCATAAAAATTACAACCTGTCACACATATGTTTTCGGTTTCGGATAGAACCAGTCCATCCTTTGCGCCGTCATAGCTGCAGGCAAAAATATACGCATTTTTTGTGCCCTTGCCGCAGACAAAACCGGCGTTCTCTGCAAAAACACCACCAATATAAGCATTTTTGCAAGCTAACAGCTCGATGCTTGCGACCCTGCTGCCTTGAAAAACTACATCTGAAATTTCAATATTTTCGCAGTCATAAAAAACAGCTGAAGCACAGCGCGTGCCGGGCACACGGATGCACCCACCGCCTGTGAGCTTGATATTTTTCTTTTGGCTTGCCGACAAAATCGGCATATCGGCATTGCAAGAAAAAAGGGTTGCGCCTTTTTCGATATGAAGCTCTGCATTTTCGGGCAAGATTAGTGTGGATACCCTATAACAGCCCGGTGCCTTCAGCGTTACCTTTCCGCCTTTTGAAAGGGCTTGAGAAATACGCTCCGTGTTGTCGGTTTCTCCGTCACCCACAGCATCACATTCACTTTCTCCCGAAACGGAAAAAGCATATGGATTTTCACCGAAATCTTTGTAGTTGCTGATTTTCATCGGCGGTGCAATAGCTTCGCCGCCGACACATACGCAAAAGTAGGATGCGATACGCCGCACCTTTGCATGATAGAATGGGAAGGCAAACATAAAAGCATTTTCCTTTGCCCGCACCACCGAAAGCGGCATCATTGCCTGCAAATTGCCGGGAATTTCAGGGCTTGCCAGTTCATACAACTGCAATGGGCTGTCCATATAACGCTTGGACACCCTACCTGTGATAAACACCGTGTCGCCGACGGCTTTGATATATTCAATGGTTCCGATTGCATCTTTCATAGATTTTGTCCCTTCGGTTTATTTGCTTTGTCCGTCGATCCGCACGCGGGAGAATCCCGTGTCGGTTTCTCCGCAGTAGAAAATCCAATCGCCGACCACATTGTACATGGGATACACGCCCTTCACAAGGCAACGTCTTGCCGAGCCATCGGTTTTCACGCGGTAAATTCCGTCGTTTTCATCCTCATTATAGCGCAGATAATAGATATAATCCCCTGCCACATTCATGGTATTGGGCACGGAGGTTTCGGGAATAACCTCGATTGGATCATCCTCTGAATCATTAAAGTTCAAACGATACACCCCACCGTAGTTGTGCATATAGCAGTATCCGTCTACCACTTGCAGATAGGCTACAGAACCTTCATACATCATCAGATAGCTTTCGCCTGCAGGATCCAGTGCGGCAATGGCATAGCCACCCTCTTCGTTTAAAAGATTGACATACAGCATTCCTTGATCATAAGACAGCGCTTGCATGGGCGAAGATTCTTCCAGCAAAACCTTCCCTTCGCCGCCCTGTACCGGCATCACACAAAGCTGCATATTCTCTCCTGTGTCATCGGTATATTCTTTATAGAAAATATAATCATCTGCAATATAAATCGAATAAACGCCGAATTCACTTTCATACAGAACAGCCTGTGCATTGCCGACATTGTTCATACGGCAAATATGACCGTCCATAACAAAATATAAAGTGTTGCGATACACGTTCAAAGAAGTGATGGCAAAGCCGGATATAACCTGTTTGAGATTATCTCCGTTTCGATCCATGCGAAACAGCGTCATATGATTGCGGCTGGTATAGTATATCGAGTGCTCGGTTCTTGCCGCAAAGCCACCGGTTAAGATATTTTGCGGATTGGCGCCTTCTATGCTTTTCAGCCCGTCATCCATTTCTCCGTATGTGAATTTTTCTTTGGTTTGGCAAGCGGAAAAAGAAAACAAAATTGCCGTCAACAAAAGAAGAGAAATTATTTTTTTCATAGGAAACAGCTTCCTTTCATATAGTTTGATAATCGATAATATAATAGCACAAAGCCCCCATTCCGTCAAGCAAAAAAAGAGGTGTTTCCTTGAATATATTCTGGTTTTTTCTGATGACTCTTTCTTCGCTGTTTGCTCTGATATCGGGCACGACTGAGCAAACAGAAGCCGCACTTTTCGCCGCCGTCGACGATGCCGTTTCTCTTTCTGTTCGGCTTTTGGGGCTGATGGCGTTTTGGTCGGGCATGATGCATATTCTGAAAGAATCCGGAGCAATGGAAAAAGTAAGTGCCCTTTTATCGCCCCTTTTAAAGCTTCTGTTCCCCGATTCTTATCGCTCAACCGAAACACGAAATGCCATGGCAAGCAACATTGCCGCCAATCTGCTGGGGCTCGGCAATGCGGCCACCCCCTTGGGGCTTCGTGCCATGCGCCTTTTTAAAAACAATTCCGAGGCAGGACTCTTTGTGCTTCTCAACACCACCGGATTTTGCCTTTTGCCCACCACAATTCTTTCCCTGCGCACACAAGCCGGTGCCGCGCATCCGTCGTCTGTGATTCCCTTGATTTGGCTGACATCTCTGTTATCCGTCTTATTTGCCGTGACACTTGGAAAAATCACGGGAGGGAGAAAAAAATGAACGGATTCATTCTGATTGTGATTCTTCTTATTCTTTTATACGGCTACATACAAAAAGTTCCGCTGTTTGATGCCTTTCTTACAGGTGCCAAAGACGGCATGATGGCGGCTGTGCAGATTCTTCCATCTTTGATTGCGCTTCTTGGCATGACAGCCCTACTGAGAACCTCGGGGGTGTTATCTCTTTTTGTCCGTCTTTTGTCACCCTTGTTTTCTTTTGTCGGAATTATGCCCGAGCTTATCCCTACGGTTATTTTACGTCCCTTATCCGGTAGCGGATCGATTGCACTTTTAACCGATATTTTTAAAACCTATGGTGCCGATTCCGTCATTGGCAAAACCGCTTCTGTTTTAATGGCATCCACAGAAACAACATTCTATGTCACATCTCTGTACTTTAGTGCCGGCGGCATTAAAAAAACAGGGCGAATCATTGCGATTGCCCTGCTTGCGGATGTATTCACCGCTGTTGTTGCTTCTTTTTTATGCAAGTGAATTTTTATAGCTTTCCAAAATTTCCACGGAAGCCGATGCCCCGATGCGGGATGCACCCAATTCGATATAAGAAAGTGCATCGGAAAGAGTACGGATACCGCCTGCCGCTTTCACGCGGATCCCCTCGCCTGCTTCTTTCACCATCAGTGCCACATCTAAAGGCGTTGCCCCACCCGTGCCGAAGCCTGTAGAGGTCTTGATGAAATCGATGTCGGCACGGTGTGCGATTTGGCACAGCTTGGTTTTTTCCTCATCCGTCAGATAGCAGTTTTCAAAAATCACCTTGCATATAGCACCATCTGCGTGGCAAATGGCTGTGATTTTTTTCATCTCTTTTTCCACGGCATCCCAAGCGCCTGCCTTCACATCGGAGATATTGACCACATAATCAATTTCCTTTGCGCCGTCTTGCAGTGCCGCTTGCGTTTCGATGATTTTCACTTCCGTAATATTCTGCCCTAAAGGAAACCCAACCACGGTACAGACAGGAATTTCATCTCCTAAAAGACTCTTGCAAAATGCCACATGGCACGGATTGACACACACGGAGGCAAAACCATAGGTCTTGGCTTCCATACAAAGCTTCTCCAGTGCCGCTTTCTCCGCATTTGCCTTGAGCAGTGTGTGGTCAAAAAAGGAAGCAAATTCTTTTACGGTGCGCATAAAAATCAATCCTTTACTAAATTTAAAATAGCTTCTACACAGCCATCAATTCCCAAGGTGCCGCTGTTGAGACAAATATCAAAGTTTTGCGGTTGTCCCCATTCTCTGCCGGTGTAATATTTATAATTTGTTTTTCTTTTCTTGTCCTTATCTATCAGGCGTTTTTCCGGACTTTTTTCCGATTCACCATACATATGTACAATACGGTGTGCTCTTTTTTCTATATCGGAATAAATGAGAATATGCAGACAGTCGGCACGATCTTTTAAAATATAGTCCGCACATCTGCCGACAATCACGCAGGGCTTGCCCTCTGCCAAATCCAGCACAATCTTGCGCTGTACCAGCCACAAAATATCATCTACAGACATACCATTTGCATTTCGTGCCGCCATGGCGTAGCCTAAGAATGTACCGCCGGTGGCGTGCTCGCCGTGTTCTTCTACGTATTTTTCATCCAAGCCGGATTCCACGGAAACACGCTTGATGATTTCCTTATCGTAGAAATCCCAGCCCAGCTTTTCCGCCAGTTCTTTGCCGATGGTTCTACCGCCGCTACCAAATTCACGACTAATGGTTATAATCTTCTTTTTCATCATTTTACCCTCTTACATAATATCCGACGGATGTGTGAGGTTCATCCAGCCGCCATTTCTGCCATGACCGGGCAGAATGGCTTCTTCCAATTCGGGAATGGAGGCAATTTCGCCTGCCAAAAGCTTCGTCGCCTGCCGCTTGATATAGGAAAGACGAATCAGCTGTGCGCCGTAACGAATCTGGATGGTTTCGTAGCCAAAAGGCTTATACCATGCCATCCAATCGGCTTCATGGGCATCGGAAAGTGCTTGCATCGCTGTTTCTGCCAATGTGATGGCTTCTAAAAGTCCTTCATAATCTTTGGAAAGATACAAAGCACGCATATTTTTAATCAGCTCATAT
>JAFPCL010000008.1 GCA_017390225.1 Clostridia bacterium | reverse complement strand
GCGCGAACGAACGCCCAGACGTACCATCGTACGCCTTCGGGATGACATTATCAAGGCTACGCCTTGATAATGTATTCAGTTCGCACGCTTGCGCACTCTTTTTTTCCATCCCCGGATTCAAAAGAATTATTTTACAGCCCCGTACTTTTTGCCTGTAGGTGTGGCGAAGATTTGCGGGGAAGGCACGACACGTGGGTCGTTCCGTACAAGATTTTCAGAGGCAGGAACAATCAGAGATTGTTCCGAGAAGGTTGATTTGGGGATTAGAGGAAACCGAAACGTAGAGTGTGCTGACCCCGGCATGCCGTTTGCTTGCAAGATTTTATAGGTTCTTACAAAAAAACACAGGACAAAAAATCATCCTGTGTTTTTGATTAATCTTCCGGGGAAAATCGCTTTCCTCCGCCGGTGGGCGGCTCGGGTTTGGGGGAGGGAGAAGCAGGCTTTTCGTTGCCACCTTGGGGATTAAAAATCGGTTTGTTTTCTGTGGGCGAAGCGTTTTCTTTGGGCTTTGGCATGGGTGCTTGCGAAGGCTTTTGCGGCTCTTTATCGGAAGGGATATAAGAGGATGCTTCTTTTTTGGGTGCATCGTCTTTCGGTGGCGCATCGTCTCTTGGTGGCGCATCGTCTCTTGGCGGTGCATCATCCCTTTGTGGCGTTTCATCCTTCGACGAAGCTTCACCTTTTGCCGTGACGGGCTTTTTCTCTTCATCGGGGCGGTCATCATCGTCATGATCCGCATTGTCTTTTTGGTTTTCTTCGTTTTTTTCAAAAGCTACATCGTCTTTTTTGCTTGCACCATCCTTTTCAAAGAAGAAATCTTTGGTGTTTTGCGGGTTTTTCTCTTCTTTTTCAATGGATTCCCACCGATCTTCTACAGAAACATTTTCTGTGTCCTGCAGGAAGGGGTCTTTAAAAGGCTCTTTTTTCGGAACATCACCACGGGCGGTTTCTTCGGGCTTTTTTTCTTGATATTCCGGGACAATATCTTGCTTTTCGGCTTTGTCTTTATCTTTATCCTTGTTTTCGAATGGATTATATCTTTCTGTGAAATCCGTCGGGGCGCTTTCGGCAGATGGCGTAAAAGACGGCATCGGTTCTTTTTTCTGCGTGGTTTTCTCTTTGGAAATCTCTTTATTGTCTGTCTTCACATGAGATGGCGCAGAAGCTTTGTTTTCTTGTTTATCGGAGAAATTCGGTTTTTCGTTGACCGTCTGATCGACAGGCTTTGTTTGCGTGCCGACAATCGTTGCGTTCGGGCTTTGCGGTGCAGACTTTGCTTCAGCTTTCTGCTTGTTATTTTTCTTTTCCGTCTTTACGGCTTCTTTTTCGGATTTTTCTTTTTTGGGCTTGGCGTCGGAAACGAGCACCTTGTTGTCTGTGTCGTCGGATTCTTCCTTTGGCGCAAGCACGTGGGTGTCGGGGGGAGATATCTGCTCTTCGGTGGCAGAGGGTGTGCGTGCCACGGTGACACTTTCTTGTGTGACGGTGCAAATCTCAACAAAGGCGGGCAAATCGCCATTGTCTACCGATTGGCAGATGGCTTCCCGCGCTTTTTCGGCAACGGGGGCTTTTTTTGTGTCGGCGGCAATGCGAACCATGGCATTTTTTTCTGACAGATACCCCTCTTCGGCGGCGGCTTCCACGATTTTTGTGATACAATCGGCAGAATTGCCGCGAATTTTTGGCTGATGAGATAAAACGGTGACAGCATCTTCATTGAGTGCTTCCACGTAAATCACATGGTTGAAGCAATTCAGAACCAAAGAAAAATCCGGATTGATGGTCAGACGCATGGTAGCCGTCGGCGTGTAGTAGGCAAAAGAGAAAGAGCCGATGCACAGAAAAACAAACACGGCGGCAACGGATGCCCATTGGCGCACACGAAGGCACGGGGGCGAGATTTTCTGCCCGATTTCGTAGCCACGGTTGGCGATTTGGACAAATTGACCGTTTTCTTTTAACAAAACGGCTTTTTTACCGTGGACAGCAACGATGATTCCTTTCATGATTCCACCTCCTTATGGGGAATATAGGATGCGATGATGGGATAATCACCGCTTAAAATCACAACACCGGCAATGATATATTTTCGATGACGTTCCAAAAGCTTGCGGCTGATGCCGGGGATTTCTGTCAGGCGGCTGATGGGAAGATTTCCGCTTTTTAAAATGGATTCTTTGATGTCGGGGTGCGATAAAATGCAAGCAAAAACATTTTGGCAGGCTTTTCTTGTTTTTTCCGCTTTCGGCGTGTCTTTCGGCAAGTCAAAAAATGAAATATGATAGCGAGAAAGAGCGGTTGTGAGAGATTCTATTTCCCATTGGGCATCGGAAGTGGGGTCATTCGCAGTCGCAATGTCGAAGGGTTGTTCTTCGCCGCGGTCGTCGAAGGAAGACAGCGCGGAGAAATTAACACTCTGCTCATGGCGACTGCTACTGCGATAATAATCAATCAGGGCATTTTTAATCAGCAAAGAAGCAAAAGAGAGAAAACGTCCCTTCGGTTCTTCGTATTTGGTAATTGCGTCGTTAAATGCAGAAAGTGCAACAGACCATTCATCGTCTTCCACCGTCACAAAGCGGTGGACATTTTTTTGCGCCGTAGACAGAATAAAATTTTGGTATTCTTTTAAAAGCGTATCCCGCACGGCATTGTCCTGCTGTGCCATCAGCACGCGTTCTTCCAATGATGTCATGGCGTTTCTCCTTCCTTGTGATTTTTGCATAAAAATCCAAAATGAATTATAGCAAAATAAAAGCAATTTGTCAACCGAAAAAAGAGGATACAAAGGAGAACACCGTTATTTCGATTATAGTATACGGATTTATGGCATAAAAAAAGGAGTTGTGTAAAAAAATACACAACTCCGATATAACACGTTTAAGAACGGTCAT
>JAFPCL010000091.1 GCA_017390225.1 Clostridia bacterium | reverse complement strand
CGTATCAAAGCTTCGCACGCAAAACCGCTCCATGCCGCAAACCTCGGCACGGTATTCCAAAAGTGCCAGCCCAATCTGTTCGTAGGAATCGTTTTTGGATAAATCCAACTTTTTTGTCACCTGCGGCAACAGCTTTTCAAACCACAAACGACGTAAATCCCCTTCGGGAACATACAGCGTTTTTGTCATGGCGGCAAGCTCTTTTTCCGATACCTTTGCCAGTGCAGGAAAGAATTTTTTCGGAACGGTTTCCGATAAAATATAATACTTCCTGCCGCTTAATTTTTTCAGATAGCGCATGGCATCACAGTATCCCATTTGCATCGCTTCTTCGATTCTGTCCGGCACAAAGCCCAGAAGCCCCACCAAAGGCTCGGACGGATAGATATGATGCACAGTCGTATCTTTGTCTACTTTAAATTTCCGCACAACGCCCACAGCGTTGGTGTGCACTGCATAGATTTCCGAAAACCCTCTTGCTTGCAGAAGATTCAGCGGTAAATTATTATAAAATCCGCCGTCAACATAATACTTTCCGTCCATCGGCTCCGGCGAAAAGCATGGCAGATAGGCGCTTGCTAAAATATAATCCACCAATCGTCCCTCGGGAATATCGGACAGCATCAGCTCGCACGGCTTAAAGTCGCTCAGGCAAAAGGTAACCAACCCAAAATCCACACCGGAAGCCCGCAGCTTTTGTTCATCAATAATATCTTCCAAAAACAAACGGATGTTCTTTGTGTCAATCCCGTGGCTTTTGCGCGTATCATCCCACAAAGATTTTAAAGAACGCAGGGTATCCGATGAAAAATTCCAATCCGCCAGTGCCGCCAATTGTGCCTCACTCATGCCAAACAACGACTCGGAATTCATCCGCCGCCACAGCTCGGGTGTTTTTTCAAAATCGCCTTGGGCAATAGCCGCCCCATTGATCGCACCGATTGACGTGCCCGTTACGCCGTCAAATGAAAGTCCATCTTCCAAAAGTGCACGCACTGCTCCGATATGAAACGCCCCTGCGGCACCGCCGCCTTCCAACGCAAGCCCAACCATGATGCATTCTCCTTTTTTCTTTATTACAATATATTATACCCTAAAAAAGAAACTTCGTAAACACCCCATGTGAAATTTTTATCAACATACGATAAAATTTTTAAGTCCCCTTTGGAAATAAAGTTTTGCGATTTTTGCAAAAACACTTGACAAAAGAAAAAACATCGTTTATAATATATCTCGTTCCGAATATTTTTGCTGGTGTGGCTCAATGGTAGAGCAGCTCATTCGTAATGAGCAGGTTGAAGGTTCGATTCCTTTCACCAGCTCCAAAACAGCAGAGGCTATGGTAAACATAGCCTCTGCTGTTTTTTACTTTGGTTCAAATGACAGGACGAAGCCGCTTCGCATCTTCCCTGCTTGCCCACCCAAATGCTTGTGCATTTCTGTACCGGACGGCGCACCACTCCGCTACCAAACAGTCCACCGGACTGTTTGGCTTTACGCTTTCGTGCCCTCGATAGGTTCAAGTCCTTTTTGATTACAACCAAATGAAAAGAGTACCCGAAGGTACTCTTTTCATTTGGTGCGGATGACAGGA
Organism: Clostridia bacterium; assembly: GCA_017390225.1. Taxonomy (GTDB): domain Bacteria; phylum Bacillota; class Clostridia; order CAKSNL01; family HGM11501; genus RGIG1017. The sequence continues at coordinate 5,590 of JAFPCL010000091.1, read as the reverse complement.
CTTGAACCTGCACGCCGAAAGACACAAGAACCTAAATCTTGCACGTCTGCCAATTCCGCCACATCCGCAAATATTAAATTGAAAATTGAGAATGGAAAATTGAAAATTATTGTTTAGAAGATTTTACTATACTTACCAATATTTTTTCCAATTCAATACAATCTGCCAAAAGTGAATTGCTTTCTTTTTCAGAAAGAAAGCCTGTTGCTTTTAAAAGTTTAATCCAATACTTTGTTTCTGCAGTTTCTTTTAATGCAATACTCATTTTCGAAACAAAGTCGGGGTTGCTTTGTGCTTGTTCAGCCTCCGCAACATTTGCACCGATACTTGTGCCGCTACGAAGTAACTGCTTAGAAAGAATATATTCTTTCTTTTTGCCGGTTAAATACTTATACAAATTGACAATCCTGACTGCAAAGCTAAAGCTCTTGGTTTCAACGATGTTTTCCATTTATCCGCTCACTTTCAACTTTCCATTTTCAATTGTCCATTCTTCTGTGTACGATAGTATTATATTTATTCCATGGATTTTTGTCAAGTATTCTTATCTTTTTTAAATTATTTTTTCTGTTTTATCATACAATAGAACCGAAATATTTTTTGTGGAGGCACTTGTATGTGGAAAAAAATAAAACCTTATGTTATTTATATCGGCATATCTTTGGGTGTGGGGGCTTTGGCGGCGTTTTTGACGAAAGATTCCATGGATATTTATGAGAGCATCAACACGCCGCCGCTCACACCGCCCGGGTGGCTGTTTCCGGTGGTTTGGTCGATTCTTTATGTGCTCATGGGGATTGGGGCGGCACGGGTTTCGAAACTGCGGCTTCCGCAGAATAATGCGCTTTTTGTTTTCTTTTTGCAACTTGGCATCAATTTCTTCTGGAGCATTTTCTTCTTTAATCTTCGTGCCTTTTTGTTCTCTTTTTTGTGGCTTTTGCTTTTGTGGCTGTGCATTATTCTGATGATCAAAAAGTTCCGTTCCAAAGACAAAATTGCAGCTTATCTTCAGATTCCGTATCTTCTTTGGGTCACCTTTGCGGCGTATTTGAATTTTGCCATCTGGTTTTTAAACCGATAAGATAAAATTTTAAATTTTGCATTGCTTTTTTTCTCCAAATGACGTATAATGCTGTCATCTGATTGTAAACGGAGGAAAAAACCATGCGGATGCATAAAAGAAAACATCTGGCAGAACGTGTCGGTGTGTTGGAGAATACACTCATGTTCCGTCCTGAAAACTTGGTGATTAATGAACCTGTGTTTTTGGAAGTCGGATGCGGCAAAGGCGGCTTTATCTGTGCGCATGCCGAAAAAAATCCGACGCAAAGCTATGTTGCGTCGGAAATGATTGAAAATGTTTTGATTTTAGCTGCCGAAAAAGCACAGGAAATGAATATTCAAAACCTTCGCTTCGTGGCAGGCAACTTCCTAAAGACCGCAGAGCATATGCCCGACGGATGCTGCAAGATTATCTACCTGAACTTCAGCGATCCCTGGCCGAAAAAGAAGCATGCCAAGCGCCGTCTGACGTATAAAAGCTTCTTGCCGGTCTATAAAAGACTCTTGGCAGAAGGCGGCGAGCTCCACATGAAAACGGATAACCGTGATTTGTTTTTATTCTCTATCGAAAGCTTGTCGCAAAACGGCTTCGGACTTAAAAACATCACTTGGGATCTGCATAACAGTCCTTTTTGCGAGAACAATATCATGACGGAATATGAAACACATTTTTCGTCGCAGGGACTGCCGATTTATCGTTTGGAAGCCTTTCCCTTATAAGCCGTTGCTCCCGAAAAACGACGGATCGCTTTCAACTTCGGGTTCTGCCGGCGCATCAGGCACAGGCTCGGAAGAAGGTGCTTCCTCTTGTGCCGGAGGTTCCGATACGGTGTCTTCCGGTACCTGTGTGGGAAGCTCTTCCCAACCATTGTTGTCTGCAGGACGGTCGTTTGTGGTCGTTGTTTCGCCTTGATTTTCCGCGTTGGTATTGCCTATAGCTGCATTTTGCATACTCATCTCATCCAGCTTCGTTTCCAGATCTCGAATCTGCAAACGGAGCTGTTCATTTTCTTGCTCTAACTGATAGATGCGTGCTTCCGGCGTGATTTGCTCGGTGTTGTCTTGCACCTCGGTCGGCAGCTGCGGCTCTTCGTTACTGTTTCCAAAATAAATAATGAAAAAGGGAACAAAGAAGCACAGAAGGAAAACCACCGTCCATATAATGATTCGAACGCCTTTGGACGGCCCTTTTTTCTTTCTGTAATTTCTTCTCGTTACTTCTTCTGCCATGTTTTTCATCCTTTCTCAAGCACGATGGCTTCTTTTAAATATAAAGAGTATATGATTATTTCCGCCGCTTTTTTCCCGGTGATATGCTCTATTGCCTCGTCATACAGAGCAAGCTGTGTGCGGTATCTTTCAATCAGCTCATTTTTGGAGGATACCCGATCGGTCTTGTAGTCGACCAGAATCACATTCTCCCCTTCCTTGAACCAGCAGTCGATAATTCCCTGCACCATGGTGCTTTCCTCGCCTGCATAGCCTTCCATGATTTCGCCTATGGGCTTCAAATAGGTAAAGGGCGTTTCTCTGTAGAGAACATCGGCATTTTGCATCCGTTTGAAAACAGATGATTGCAGGAAAGCTTCGATCATGGAACAATCCACAGCTTCCGTCTCCTGCGCCGACAATATCCCTTTCTGCACCATGTCTGCCAAGATTTCGGGCAGCTTTTCTTTTGTCGCTGTCCTAAAATCCATATGTTCAAGTATTGTATGTATTATACTCCCTTTTTCGGCATTTGTAAAGCCCTTTTTCATTTCTTCGGCAAACTTCGGCTTTTTCGCAAGGTTTACGAAAGAAGCTGTGTCTTCTTCCAAAGCATGCATCCGCTTGAGCTCTGTAACGGAAAACTTGCCGGGAACAGTCGTTTCCGCTTCGTAAGGATAGCTAAAAGAGAATCTATCCTCCCAATTCACGGAAACAGCTTCCTCTTCTTCCTGTAGTTCCGTCATGGATATTTCCGCTTCCGTTTCCACTGCCGCGGGCTTTTCCGTTACTTCCGAAATTGTCCAGTGTGTACTCTTCATTGCCGCCGGCGCCACCCAGTCCAGATAAGAGCGCGCAAACATGGAATCTTCCTCGCCCGCATTCGTCCATGATTCTCGAACACGTTCATAATTTTCTTGCGGCAAGCATGCCGATACATATAATTTTTCTCGGGCACGTGTCATCGCTACATAAAGAATACGAATCTCATCACTTCGAATATCGGCAATAATTTCATCGGAAAACACTTTATGATATAGTGTCTCTTGGGAAATACGGCGTTTTTCATCAACCTCTACAATCGCCATGCCTTTTTCTTCTAAAAGTACCAGTTTTTCTTGCGCTTCCATCTCATTGAATTTTTTGTCTGCATTTACAACGAAAACGACAGGAAATTCCAGCCCCTTGCTTTTATGAATACTCATGATATGCGGCACATTGATTTCGTTGGACATTGGCAAAGACACATCTTCTTTAAATTCTTGCTGTTTTGTTTTATCCACAAATTGCAAGAAATATGCAAGCCCTCGATAAGAAACGGATTCATATTTCTCGGCACGACGGCACAAGCTTTTGATGTTGTGAAGCCGCATGGTGCCGCCGGGCATGGCGCTGACATAATCGTCCCAACCCGTTTCCCGAATCAAAAGCTCCATCAGCTCCACAAGCGGCAAAATTCGTGCCATTTCGTTCCACCGTTTTAGCTTTTCCAGTGCATCTGTGAGCTTCTTTTCCCATAAAACTTCTTGTTCGGATTTATCCTTTTCTTTTAAGACTGTTACATATTTCTGCATGGCGGTATAGATTTCACCCTTGCCGCCAAAATAGCGAATATCCGACAATAAATCGACGGAAAAATCGAACATCGGAGAATGTAGGACTGCCGCCATCGGCACATCCTGCAACGGATTATCAATCACCGAAAGAAGCGACAGAAGCATGGCAACCTCATAGTTCTCGTAAAAATTTTCGGGTGCTTCATGCAAAACAGGGATTCCCAAGGCTTCAAATGCCGCGATATATTCGGGAATAATCTCTTTTTTCTTTCTCGTGAGCACCGCAAAATCCCGATACTCCGGTCGGCGGTTTTTCCCTGTTTTCTTATCAAAAACAAAAAACGTCGGGTCTTGCATCAGCGCCAAGATTTTTTCTCCGACCATATAAGCTTCGGCTTGAATGGAGGTCTTCTTTTCGTTTTCATCTGTAAGACGAATGAAAAGCTCCGCCTTTTCGTGATGCGGTGCTGTGTCATGATACATCAGCTCTTCCGGTGCGTGTAGCCATTCCTCTCTGTCCGTGTAGTCCACCGCGCCCACCCGCTCGGTCATGGTTTCAACAAAAATATCATTGATGGCAGATAAAACCTCGGGACGACTGCGGAAATTCCGACTCATAACGATTTTACGGTTTTTCTCACCATCATATGTGTAGGTTCTTTTTTTCTCTGCAAAAAGCTCCGGATTGGTGTGGCGAAAGCGATAAATACTCTGCTTCAAATCCCCCACACGGAAAGTGTTGGGCTCTCCATCCCATTCCCCGGAGATAGCACCGAAAATGGCTTCCTGCATGGAGTTGGTGTCCTGATATTCATCAATATAGATTTCGTCGAATTTCTCTCGAATTTCCTTTGCCGTCGCCGACGGCACATAGCCGCTTTCGGTTTCTTCCGTTAAAAGCTCCAGTGTAATCCGCTCCAAATCCGAAAAGCTGTATCCGTTACGGCTTTTCTTTTTTTCAAAAAGAAGTGCGGAAAACCGCTTTTCAATCTCCATAATCATATCAATCGTGGGATATTGACGGACAATGCTATCCAAAAGCGCATCCTTTTCAATGCACACCATGTCAGTCAGCTCTGCTATCAGTTTTTTCACCGTTGTCCGTGCGGCGCTCATCGATTTCGGGATTGGTGTGCCCTTGACTGTCGGCATACGGGTCATGCTGTAGCCGGCAAGTCTTTGTTTGTATTCCTCCAAAGAAGCACTCTTTGCCAGCACTTCAATTTCCAGAATATCCTCTGCTACCCGTGCATTATGTGCATCTGCCGCATCTGCCAAGTTCATAACCCCATACAGCTCTTTTTTCGCTTTCAAAAGCTTGCGTGCCACATAATCCACCAAGCATTTTTCGGCAAACGAATTTTCAAATTCCGTGATTTCATATTTTTCCAAAGCCATTTTGCGCCATGCCTCGGGAAACGCCACGGTTTGCAAGAATGTATGGAGCGATAAAATGATTTTTTCTGCAGACTCCGTGCCACGCATACCGCCGTAGGCATCCAAAAATCGAATAAACCGCGGATTTTGCGCAACGAAATATTCTTCAAAACATTCTTCCATGACTTCTTTTTTCAGAATTTCCTCATCAGCAGCATCCATTATCGTAAAATTCGGATCGATATCCGCCGCCAGAAAATAGGAGCGAAGGGTTTCCACACAGAAAGAGTCCATCGTCATGACCGAAGCATTTTGCACCATGTTGTATTGCCGCTTGAGCCGTGCATTTTCCGGATCGTCCTCTGATGCCTTCAAAACAGCACTTG
>JAFPCL010000090.1 GCA_017390225.1 Clostridia bacterium | reverse complement strand
ATGGTTATGCACGAAATTTTTTACTGCCCCGCGGCTTATGTGTAGAGGCAACAAAGGCGATGATTAACGACCTGAAAGGGCAGCAAGAATCAAAACAGTATCATGCGGAAAAGGAACGTCAGGAAGCGGCAGAACTCGCTGAAAAGCTGAACACCTTAACCGTAAAGTTGACCGCTAAAGCAGGGGCAAATGGAAAAATGTTCGGTTCCATCACCTCGGGACATGTGGCGGAAGCTCTGAAAATGCAACATCATTTAGTAGTGGATAAACGCAAGTTTGATTTGCCCGACGGCATCAAACAAGTTGGCCAAATCAAGGTTAAAGTGCGTGTTTATCCTGAAATTACTGCTATGTTAACGGTTGAAGTTACGGCAGAATAAAAAAGGAGAAAGCTATGGATGCTTTAACCATCGGAAGAAAAATGCCGTCGAGTCCCGATGCGGAGCAAGCCGTTTTAGGTGCCATGATATTGAACCGAGAGGCACAGGCGATTGTTTTTGCGGCACTGCATGCATCGGATTTTTATCAGGAAGCGCATAAAATTATATTTGAGGCTATGGAGGGCTTGTTCTCTCAAAACAAGCTGATTGATCTGGTTACCGTTTGCGATGCACTGGGTGCTCGCTTGGATTCCGTAGGCGGAGCCTCTTATCTGGGCGGATTGGCAGATGCATTTTTTACAATTGAAAATTTACGTGAGCATGTGCGGATTATTCAGGAAAAAGCCCTTCTTCGTCGTTTGATTTCCGCAGGAACATCTATTACCGAGCTCTGCTATGATGAAACGGAAGAAACAAGCGAAATTGTGGAAGCCGCACAGCAGAAGCTGTTTGCGGCTGTGGAAGGCACGGAAAGCAAAAACTTTGAAGTGATGCGTGAAGTGCTGATCAACAGCGTCAATGCCTTGGATAAGCTGATTAAAAGCGGCGGTAAAATCATCGGTGTTCGTTCCGGCTTTTCGGGTTTGGATCAGGCGATGGCAGGACTTCAGCGCTCAGATCTCATTATTATTGCGGCACGTCCCTCTATGGGAAAAACAGCGTTTGCTCTTAATATTGCACAGCATGTTGCGGTACGGGAGAAAAAAGTGGTAGCCATTTTCAGTTTGGAAATGTCGAGCGAGCAGTTGGTCAATCGTATTTTGTGTTCCGAAGCTATGGTCAACAGCTCTCATTTTCGTATCGGTGATTTGTCATCAGATGAAGAACGCCGCATTGGTAGTGTGTTGGGAGATTTGGCAGCGGCACCTTTATATATTGATGACACCCCGGGTAATTCCGTTTCGCAGATTCGCGCGAAATGCCGTCGTTTGAAAATGGAAAAGGGGCTTGATCTTGTTGTTATCGACTATATGCAGTTGATGTCAGGCTCTGCGGATAAAAAATCCGAAAGCAGACAAAACGAAATTTCGGAAATTTCCCGTTCGCTCAAGATACTGGCAAAGGAAGTCGATGTTCCGGTCATTGCATTGTCACAGCTCAGCCGTGGTCCGGAAATGCGTGCAGACAAACGGCCTATGTTGTCCGACCTTCGTGAATCCGGGTCTATCGAGCAGGATGCTGACGTGGTTATGTTCCTTTATCGTGATGCTTACTATAACAAGGGCACGGAGCAGGAAAATATAGCAGAATGTATCATTGCAAAGAACAGAAATGGTGAAACGAAAACAGTGCCTATGGTCTTTCGTGGTGAATGTGTTCGTTTCCTGGAAACTGAAATGAAATACGAGGACAATGGCGCCAATGGATGATTTTGTGGCAAAAGTTTTCAAAACAATATGCGATTATAATTTAATTCGAGTTGGGGAACAGGTGACCATCGGGCTCTCCGGTGGTGCGGATTCTGTTTGTCTGCTGATTGTTTTGGATGAACTTTCACGGACGCATCCCTTTTCCCTCAAAGCATGCCACGTGCACCATGGGATCCGCGGTGAAGAAGCAGATAAAGATGCGTCTTTTGCAGAACACTTGTGCCGAAAAAGAAATATTCCTTTTGTTCTCAAAAAGACAGATGCGGTTTCGGTTAGTCATGAAAAACATATGTCATTGGAAGCGGCGGCACGTTTGGAACGCTACCGATTGCTCCATGAAGCGGCAGAAGGCGGAATCATTGCCATTGCCCACAATCGAAATGATCGGGCTGAAACCTT
>JAFPCL010000089.1 GCA_017390225.1 Clostridia bacterium | reverse complement strand
ATGCCCGTGTCCATCATGTCCACGGATACTGCCACCAGCGGCAGCTGCTCCCGTTCTCCGAAGCGGTCGATCAGATTCAAGTGATCGGCAACCTGGCTGTCGATCAGCTTGCAAAAATCCATGCCCAAATGTGCATATAGTGTCTGGAATCGCTCTACGATTTTCTCGGCTTCCAAATGGCTGGAGGCAAAAATAACGGTTTTTCCCAGCTTGTCGCCGCCGTTGATTTTAATGCCGTTTTTCATCAAATCATTCAGCATCACATCAATGGTGCCGAGATTGATAAATTTTGAGCTGCGGACTGTGCGGGCGTCGATGACCGTTCCGGCAAAGCTTCCGGGCGGAAGCGCCTCGTCGCCCGAAGCAAAGGCATCCTCGAACTGCTCCTGCTCTTCGGCGGACAGCTCGTCGTAATGGATGCCCCGTCGCATCATGTCCGTGGTTTTATCCAGCACCGAAAAGCCCACCAAGAAGCCGTCATGAATGGCTTCTTCCAGCTCATAGGCAAAATCCGGATGCCCGTTTTGCAATTCAAACATCTGATACGTATTTTTATTGTCTTCGGCGCGTGGGGTCGCCGTAAGCCCAATCATCAACGCATCGAAATAATGAAACAGCGTGCTGTATTTTTTGAAAATAGAGCGGTGCGCTTCATCGATAATGATCAAGTCGAACCGTCCGATGCCAAACTCCCTTGTATCATCATTGATCAGGTTGATCATCGTTTGATATGTAGAAAAAATAATGCGGGCATTGGCATCCCGATCCGTGTCGCTGCCGGCATAAATCGAAGTGGTCACGTTGGGCAAAAGCTTATTAAAGTTTTTATGCGCTTGCCGCACCAGAGAAGTTCTGTCTGCCAAAAACAGAATATTCTTCGCCCAGCCTGCCTTTAAAAGCACATCCGAAAGCGCAATGGAAATACGGGTTTTGCCCGTGCCCGTTGCCATAACAAGCAGTGCATGTCTGCGATTTTGCATAAAAGCATTGCAAGCGCCTGCAATCGCTTTTTTCTGATAGTCACGCCCGGCAATCGCTTCATCGATTTGCGGATTGGAAATATCCTGCCGACTGCCGACGCGCAGCTTTAAAAGCTCCAATTCTTCAAGAGAATGGAACTGAAACACACGGCGCGGCTTGTAGCCCAATTGGTCAATCACATAGATATGATAGCCGTTGGTATAATAAGCCACCGGCTTGTATCCGTATTTTACTGCCATCTTATTGGCTTTTTCAATGACCTTGATTCTGCCTTCAATCAGATTTTTCGTTGTTGTTGTGTATTCAATAATCGCCAATGGGCGATTATCCCGCCCGTAGAGAACATAATCCACCGTGTCGCCATCATCAAGGATCATATTAAGGCCTGCAGATCCGGGCATCGCCTGATTTGCCTTGTTAACAATCGGCCATTCAGCTTCACGAAGCGATGCCTTCAAATAAAGCTGTTTATTCTCTTCTTCATCTCGCCCGTGCTTCACATCAAAGCGAGTCGCACGCATCCGCGGCGCAAATTCTGCAATGATTTCAGGTGCAACAACTACCTTTTCTTTAACTTGTGAAGCGATTTCGGGCATTTTTGTCGGAATGTTCACATTGTTTTCGGGAGAAATATATTCGGGATAATCTGATATCAAGCCCAAAAGTATGCAAAATTCCCCCACCAAAAAATGAAGCTCCTCCAAAACCTTAAGCCCGTCTTCTTTCACAAGGTCACCGCCGTGGGCTGCAATATTGCCCATTTTCCGAATGTAATGAATGGAGTTCAGCATGATCTCGTCACCGATATAGCTTGTAAAACGCGCATCGGTAATCATTTCAAAAACGGTAAAACCACCGTCGGCTCCGACCACGGACATATAGATAAGCTTAACCATGAATTCCATGGCCTTGCGGGCACCGGTTGCACTTGCAGAAGGATATTTTACAGCTAAATCCTCCGCCTCGGTGCAATATGTATAAAGTTTTTGAAATTTAGGATATTTTTCTAAATATGTGAAGTTCATAACGAGTCTCCTTATCTAAAAAGGATGTTTACGGAAAGATAGCAGGACTTCTTTTTTACTCTTAATGGGTACTCTAAGTTTTTGTTCTATTTGAATCATTCGCTCAGCAATGTCAAGCAATAATT
>JAFPCL010000007.1 GCA_017390225.1 Clostridia bacterium | reverse complement strand
TTATTTAATTGCTAACAATCCACATTTCCTCTGGACTTTTCTACAATTCTCTGGTAATATGTCTCCCACCAAAGGAGGTGGAGAAATGCAAAGTATCATAGAGGAGCTCTATTACGGGAATGTGTTGCCGTTTGAAAGGCGTGCTCCGAGAGGCGGAGAATATGCGCGGATCATAAAATATATGAGAATAGAAAAAGCACATGTAGAATTTGAAAAACTCATAAACAAATACAGCTTCACAATCGTAGCACACACACTCGACTCGGGCATTCCGGCGTACCACAGAGTATAGAACAGAGAAAACGAAACACTGGAAATAAGAATCCTGCTCAGCGGAGAATACCCGCTGATGACGGTCAGAAAGAACGGAGCGCCGGATCCGAGATTCATAAGAGATTACCAGAATCCCAAAAGCGCATTCAGCGCAATACGCAAAATCATAACAGCAGCGGAATTTGAAATGTAAAAAGGCATAAAGAAAACAACCATACAAGAGCAGCAAACTCTGTATGGTTGTTAATCTTTGCACCCGTTTGAAGAAGTCGGTCATAAATGATTTTTTTAATGCATCCCTATGACCAACCCACTAATCGGATGCTTCTTTTTTGTTATCTCTTGATTTTCTTCGTTGTTGTCTTATCAAATTCAGTCTTTCTGAAAATCACCTTTTGGATTCTCTTATAAGAAGGCTGTCCCGCATTGAATTCCTGAATGGCTTCTCTGATGCCATCGGTTTCTTCCGCATAGATTTCCGCCATAATCTTGTCGTCCTTTTCACGAACAACAACTTCCAATACATTCGGAATCTCCAAAATTTTCTCTTCCAGCTCTTCGGGAGAAACATTCTTGCCGTTACTTAAAATAATCAGGTTTTTCTTTCGTCCCGTAATAAACAAATGATTGTCGCGCACTTCGCCCAAATCGCCGGTTTTGAACCATTCTCCGTCAAAGGAAGCATTGGTGGCTTCTTCATCACCAAAGTAGCCCATCATGACATTGGAGCCTTTTACATATATTTCACCGTCAACGGTCTTTGCCTCACAGCAGGACAAAATTCTGCCTACACTGCCTTCCGTCGGAGATAAAATACAGTTAACCGCAACAACGGGGGAACATTCGGTGATGCCATAACCGTTTAAAATCTGAATGCCCAAAGCATCAAATTCTTTCACATATTTTTCATTGAGGGGCGCGCCGCCACTGACGATCATTTCCAAGTTGCCGCCCAGCTCGCTATGCACGGAAGCAAACAGCTTTTTTCTGATATCTACATGAACTTTTCTGAGCCCGTTGCTGACTTTGATGGCATTACGCAAAAGCTTTTCTTTGTTTTGGCTTTGTGCCGTCTTCCAGATATTTTTATAAAGAGCCTCTACATACAGCGGAACAAGGAACATATTTTGCGGCTTCATTTCCTTGATGTCACGTTTGAAATTCTTAATGCTGGAATTGATGGCAATGGTCTGCCCGTAGGACATAACCGCCAAAACACTGGTAGTGAAAGCAAAGGTATGATGCAAAGGCAGTGTAAGAAGCGTTGTACCGGTTGCATACACGTTTTCTGCCGCCGCCATAACGTCTGTTGCAAAGTTGCGCTGATTCAGCATAACGCCTTTCGGCTTTCCTGTGGTACCGGATGTGAAGATAATGGCAGACAGCTTCTCGGGATCAATCTCATAGTCCACAAATTCAAAATATGCATCGTCAATAGCTTCTTGCCCTGCTTCAATGAAAGATTCAAAATCATCCATTGCATAGGTTTTTAGCTGTGGATTCTGCTCCGCAACGGCTTTTCTGCCGTCGGCATATATGAGTGCTGTTGCACCGCTTCTTTGAATCAGTTCATTTACATCTTCGTCGGGAAGTTCTTTATCCAGGGGAATCACCACGTTGCCGCCGCACACAATGGCAAAATAAGATAAAATCCATCGATAGCTGTTTTCCCCAATCAATGCAACGGTTGTATTTTGCACACCTTCTTTAAACAGAAATGTGCCCAGTGCATCAATCTCTCTTTTGAAGTCTTTCACCGTGATGTCTATAACCGTTTTCTTTTCGCAGTAGCAAAAGGCAATGGGATTGTCTTGCTTTAATCTTTTGTTCACCAAATCTTTCAAATCGCGAAAATGTACCGCATTAAAATGTTCCATCATATTTTATTCCTCCATTTGTCATGTAAAAGGCTATTTTTCTTGCCACCACGTCAAAAGACGTGTCAGCATTGCCGCGCTTTCCGCTCGTGTTGCATAATTCTCTTCCCGCATACTTCCATCCTCATATCCCAAAAGAATACCGCAAGCCTTTAAAAGCGCTTCGTATTCTTCAAGGGATAACGCCTTTTCTTCTCCGGTATGCTCGCCTTGCGGCAATTCTTTTCCGGACAGACAAAGCGCTTTTCCGAGGAAATATATAATCTCACCTCTTGTAATCGGTGCATCGGGCATAAAGTTTCTGTCTTTTCGTGCCTGCATCAGCGACAATCCGGCGGCGGCTTCCACACTGCCTGTGTACCATGCATCGGGAGCAACGTCGGCAAAAGAAGCACTGTATGCACCATCTTGCATGCCCAAAGCACGGATCGCCATGGCCGCAAATTCTGCACGCGTCACCAAATTTGAAGGCTTGAAGCTTCCGTCGGGATACCCATGGATCACGCCTTTATCAGCCAAACGATTGACGTAGAGTACCGCCCAATGAGAACCCATGTCGACAAAGTGGTTGCTTTGATAAGTCGTCAGCACTACCGGAGCAAACAAAGACCCCTCTTCCTGTTCGGGTGTCGGCTTTGAAACAGTGCCGCCGGAAGAAGGCTTCTTTTTGGAAAGAATCAAAAAAGGCTCTGTTATATAAGGTTCTCCGAACACGCCTGCCGTTGCAGAAATCGGCGTAACACAGAAAGAAAGATACTTTCCTTCCAAGGATTCATCCAAAAATAATTCGCTACTGCCAAACACTGCCAAGGGAGTATATTCTCCGTCTTTTTCATCGGCAACGAGCCACTGCACCATGCTGGCATCGGGGCTGTCGTAGTTATTCACAAATTCATAAGAAGCTTTCAGTGTACTGCCCACCCGCGGGGTGCCCGAGACCTTCACATTGCGCACACGAAGTTCTGCACGTTCTACCGACAGATTGTCAAGATACACCACCTGCTGATCGTGCTCCTCCGGCGTCATGACCGCCAGAAGCAAGCGCCCCGTCACATCACGATCAAAGGTAAACACGGCGCAGTAGTCCTGCCACTGCTTTTCCAACGTGAAATAGGCGGCAATCAAAGATTCGTCAAAATCTTCTGCCGACAAGCTTTCCACAAAAATGGCAATGGGCGTTTCCACGTCCACAAAGTGCTTTGCCCCCGACAAGCGGAACACGTAGCTTTGCTCTGCACGGAAAGATACGTAAGAGTTATTGTACAAAACAGCGGTGCTACCGTTCATGGCAACCTGTGCAAACCGAGAACCGTCGGGTGCGGATTGGTTGCCGATCTTTTTCCCGACCTGCATCTGTGCCGGCTCCATGAGAATCCACCCTTCGCCTGCCGGCTCTAATTCAAAATTGCCGTTGTAGATGCCGGATATGGTGGTGTTGAATATAAAATATTTTTCCAACGAAGGCACACTGTCGCATACGGCTTTGATCATATGCGCACCCACCGATGCCGTGGAGGAGACCTGCACGCATCCCGTAGCCGCATCGTAGAAAATGCCCGGGTCGCTGTCTAAAAGCGAAATCGTCACGGCTTCATTCAGCATGGGCGTGCCGGTCTGATCCAGCACCCGTGCCGTCACGGGAAGTGTAAGCACCGCATCCTTTTGCGGCACATAGAAGCTGCTTGCCATGGAAAGCTCCAATGCCGAAGGAACAAGCTCCTCTTCCAGAATCACGATATTCTTCACATATACTTCTCCCTCGGTCGGAAGAAGGAAATTCAAATTCAAATTATACACACCGGAAACCTCTGCCGTCATGGCGGCATAGATATTCCGCCACGTACTGCCGATTTCTTCAATCAAAACCTCCATGGTGCCGCCCTCGCTCACCCCGAAATTACGGGGCGACGTGACATACGAGTCGTCGCCATCGTTTGTTCGCACATCGGCACGAAGAACATAGAGCTTGCCTGCCTCCATGGGCACGGTCACATCGGAAACAAGCCTTGCGATATATCCGTTTTCCGTTTCATCATATGTCTTTGCCGAAAGCACCGCACAGACCTCTTTTTCGGCTTCCGACAGCATCACCTGCGAGGATTCCGCTACATTCCAGCCTTGCATGGCAGGCAGGTCGGCAAAATTCCCGTTTTGCACCAGATTATCCGTCAGTTTAATATATGCACTCTGCGGCTTTTCATTCGACTCGGCATATTCCAAAATCACCGTTTCTCCCACTATGGCATTGGAGGACACGGTCAAGTGACAGGTGCTCTCATCAAAAGAAACCCCTGCCGGCAAGCTGACGGCACGAACAAAGCCGCCGTCTGCCGCCTCGCCGTTTTCCGAAAGCATATACACATAATCCGCCGCACCACCCGAAGGAACGAAAACCGTGCGTCTGCCAAACAGCTCCAAAGCATAGCCTTCCGCGCCCAAAAGCACGCAAAGACAGACAACCGTTACCACAAAGCACAGCCACTTGGAAATCCGCATGTTTCTTCCTCCTTCGAAATTACTCGCATAAATATACGTCATCTCTTTTATTCTAACAGATTTTTATGTTTTTTGCAATAGAAAAAATAAAGAAAAAAACGAAACCACGAAAAAACCATGGTTTCGCACACGTTTTAAATTAAAATTAAAATTCTCCCGCGGCTTCCAATGCCTCCTTGAGCTTCTCCAGTGCCTTTTTTTCAATGCGGGACACATAGCTTCGGGAGATGCCGAGCACTTTTGCGACCTCCCGTTGGGGAAGCTCTCTGCCGGTTAAGAGTCCGTAGCGAAGCTCCACGACCTTTTTTTCTCTGCCCTTTAAAACCTTTTCCACCGCAAGGCGCAGATTTAAAGCATCGGTTTTATTTTCATAGGCTTCCGATATATCTTCATCCTCCGACGGCAGAATATCTAAAAGCGAAACCTCGTTGCCCTCTTTGTCCTGCCCAATCATTTCCTGCAAGGACACGTCGCCGGCTCTTTTTTTGTCACTGCGAAACAGCATTAAAATCTCGTTTTCGATACACCGTGCCGCATAGGTGGAAAGCTTATTGCTTTTTTCCGGATCGAACGTATTGATGGCTTTAATCAGCCCGATGGTGCCCACGGAGATTAAATCGTCCTGATCCTCGCCCGTGCCTGCATATTTTTTAACGACATGGGCAACCAGACGCAGATTTCTTTCAATCAGAAGATCCCGTGCTTCTTGGTCTCCTGCCCTGCATTTTTCTACGTATACCCGCTCCTCCTCGGGCGTCATCGGCTTCTGAAACCGTCCGCAGGAGATATGCGAAACCAGAAACCAAATGCCCGACAACCATTCCAAAATAAAAAACATAAGCCCTCGGCTCCTTTCTTGTTTATTATATGAGCCGACAGCTTATGTGTTGCTTGACCGATTTTATTTGATTTTTATCGCATACAGCGAATTGACCGAGAAATTCCCTTGACTGAAAACAGAAAATTCTCTTCCCTCGGGAGCTTTTCCCTTAATCCACATTTCTCCGTCTGCGCTGACGGAAAAATCTTTTTGTTCTATGGAGATATACAGCCGTTTTGCCGGTGTTTCAAAAGAGAACGACACACAAATCTTTTCTTCTCCCAAGGTATAGCAAAGCTCTTTTTCAGAGATTGTAAGGACCCCTTCTCCGAAGCCAAAACAAAGCTTTCCGCTCCCTTTGGATACCGTTACCGCCATTTGGTAGTTCTCCCATGTGCGGCTGTTTACAAGCACGGCTTTTTCTCCTTGCGAAAAGAAGAACCGAGGCATCGCCCCGTAGCCGCTGATGCGAGCTTCTCCCGAAAGATTTTCCCAGCTTGCTTTTTTCGGATAGTCTTCTGCATACAAAAGAGGAAATTCCTCGCCCTCTTCTATGTATAAAAGGCACTCTTCCGGCTGTAGCCACAGCTTGAACCAGGTTTCCGATTCGTAGCGTTGCTGTTCCGGAAGCCATGTGCCGCCGCTTTGGGGATGCACGGCAACGATTCTCGTGCTGTAGGGCAAGCGGACATATTGCGAAGCCAGCCGCTCCTCGTCGTCATTATAAAACAGGTATATGTTTTTTCCGTTTGCTTTTTTATGCAAATATCTGACACGGCAAGAAACGGGCTCGGTGTCTTCAATCCACACATTGCCCCTCAAAGCATCGTCCAGTGCGGCTTTGAGCACGTGTCTTGTGTGTTTTTCCGTTTTTAAAACATAAAGACTGCCGCCATCGAAGGTTTCTTTTTTCAGATAGGTGTCCGAAAGCAATGCCTTTTCTTCTTGCTTTTTGGAAAAAAGCACCGACAAAAGCCGCTTGTCCTTCGGGATGCAATCCAAAAACAAGATTGTGCCGCCATATTTTAAAAACTTCCACAGCTTATCATAGTCCTTCTCGGAAACCGACATACAGGCACTGATGATAACAGCTTCGCTTCCCGTGACCGTCTTTTTTTTCATAAACCCACGGTTCAGCTCGGTTAAAAGCGATGCCAATGCTTCGTCTTTGTCCCAAAGCAGAAGGCTCTCTACTCGTTTACCGTCCTTCAAAAATCCCCACAATCGAGCTTCCGTTTCCCGCACATGGTCATATACGTTTGCATATCTTGGGCTTTGCGCCGAAAAGCCAAGGCGTGCATCCTCTTTCGGGCAAAGCCCTGCGGTATCAGAAAGAAAGCTCTGCGCCGTGAGCCCGAACAGCCGTTTTGCCGTCAGGCACCGCTTGCCCACAACGCCGTCGGCAACCATATCTCCAAAAGATTCTTTTCGCAAAATCTCTTCCGGCACGGGGATTGGATTGATATATGTTTCTTTCATCATATCATCAAAAACAGAAGACCGGGGACAGCGTAGATTACAGCCGCCGCTATGCAGAAAAGCACTCTTTTTTTACGGTCTTCCTTTTGCCATACAAAAATTGCCGCCGCTACGGCTGCCACCACGGCAATGACCCATAATATTAAAAGCACGGTAGTCCATCCGTTAACCAACATTTGATTCACAACCTTTCTTCGGTACAACCGAAAACCGACGCAGTGTACCGTAGCATCCCGCCTCCGTCACATATTGTTTGCATCCGAAGGGGGTTTCGTCTTCATGAGAAAAATGAATATGACCTGCAATAACCGCCAACACGTTTTCCCTGTATTTTTCCAAAACATTCAGCATATGTACCGTCGCATCCGTGATTGGTTTCACGGGCGAAAGCCCTTTCTCATCACAACCTACCACAATGGGTTTTCCCCAATAGCTTACAACATCGGGACACAACGTTTTTGCATATAGAGGAATATGAAAATAAAATATAACATCTTTTCCCTTTTTCAGCTGTTCTTCTGCGAAGGCACATTCTTCTTCCGTAAACTGATAATCCGTGTTATTAAGTCCCACAAAAATCACGCCGCCAAACTCATCGGCACGCATTTCGGGATTTTCAACCCCGTAGGAAGCATACAAAGCCGTCCGCGACGGCAGAAGCGCTCTGTCCTCATGCTCCCAAGCATAATTCCAATCGTGATTGCCCCAAGCATACAAAAAAGGAATGTCCTTCATGGTATCCCGAAAAAAAGCAAGGCTTGTCTTTGCGGGAAAATCCAGAATATCACCGGTAAACAAAGCAAAATCACATTCATTTTTTACGAATGTCGTCTGCTCTTCAAAGCATGTTTGAATAGAAAGCCCCGAGGGGTTCTCAAAACAGCCTCTTCTGCTTTCCACATTCTTTGTTTTTCGCTCATCATCGGTAGCATCCGAAAAAACCAGATGCGAATCGGTGATATGTCCGAAGGAAAATGCACGGGTTGCCGTTTTGGATTCTAAAACCGTTTCAATGACGTATGCACTCATTGTTCTTCAAAATAGGACACATCGTGCTTGCAAAGGGGGCAAATATAATCTGCCGGCGGCGCACCCTCTCCTTCGTATACATAGCCGCAAAGCGAACAAACCCACTTTTTATTTTCGCTTTTTTCAGGTGCCGCTTTGATATTTTTCTGATAATAGGTATATGTTACGGTGTTTTTGTCACTTAACACCTCTGCCGATGTAACCTCGGCGACCCACATGGTGTGTGTGCCGGCATCAATTGTGTTTTTCACCTCGGCGGAAATAAAGGCATTGGTGGTGTTTTTCAGAAAATAAATGCCGTTTTCGCCGCGCACGGTTTCCACACCGGCAAATTTATCCGCACTTCTGCCGCTTTGCATACCAAATCTTTGGAAAACCTCAAAAGGTGTTTCCTCCGTCAGCACGGAAAGGGTGAACTTTCCCGTTGCCTCAACCATATCATGGGTAAGTCCGTTCTTATTGGCGGCAACAAGGATTTGCTTCGGCGTATCCGTCACCTGCAAAACCGCATTGACGATACACCCATTGTCTTTTCCGTCTTGGTTTGCCGATAATACGTATAATCCGTAGCCAATGTTAAATAATGCTTTTGCATCCATGTGTTTTTCCTCCTCAGGATAATTTTTTTGTTTTTTTCGAAAGAAGCCATAAACCGACGGCTCCTATCACGATTGATAAAAGGGCAACAAGCTGTGAAACCTTCACGGCGCTTCCTGCCAAATACAAGCTATCGGAACGCAGTGCTTCAATCCACACACGTCCCAAGCCATAACCCATCAGGTACAAGCAGAAAAAGAAGCCTTGCTTTCTTCTTTTTTTCTTTTCCACAAAATGCAGAATCAAAAACAGACACAAATTCCAAAGAGACTCATACAGGAATGTGGGATGCACGGGATAGGCTTCACCGCTCACCACCATGCGCCATGGCATGGTGCACGGCCCGCCGTAGGCTTCTCCGTTGACAAAATTGCCCCATCTTCCGATGCTTTGCCCAATCAAAAGCCCAAACGCCGCCATATCTGCATAGCGAAGAAATGGATGTTTTTTAATCAGGCAGTATATCAGTGCCGCCAGCAGTGCACCGATGATTCCGCCATAGATGGCAAGACCGCCTTCCCATATTTTGAAGGCATCCAACGGTTCACCCCGATAGCTTTCCCAGCGAAAAAATACATAGTATGCACGAGCGCCGATAATGGCACAAGGCAAGGCATACAGTGCCACATCAATAATATCATCGGGATTTCTGCCCTGCTTTTTTTCTCGCCTTGACAGATATAAATAAGCAAGCACCATACCGAAGGTGATAATCAGCCCATACCAATGTACCTGAATTCCGAGCCCCGGAACGGTAAATGCCACACGGTTCATTTCAAGTTCCCATCCCAGCCCGGGAAAAGAAACGGTTGTCATAGATTTTCCTGCCTTTCTGCCCACATCCGATTTTTATATTTTTCGTGAGCCATTCGGATGCATGCTCAGTCGATCGGCCACACAATACTAATCGTTGCGCTCTCTTCCTTAAAGAGTCGTGCAATCAAGGAATCCAAATCCTTTGGTGTCACCGATGCCAAAGCTTCGGGATATTGCATATAATCTTCTCCCATCAGTGCATGGGAGACATATACGTTGGCAATATCTTCTACACGATCCAGTCCGCGAATAAAGCGACCGATATTTTGCCGTTTCATGCGCTCCAAGTCTTCTTTGTTGACGCCCTCGGCTTTCATTTGTGCAATGCGCTCCATAATGCGATTTTTCACTTCCATGGGGTTTTTGGATTCCCCGTAGAAGGTTGCAAATCCAAAGCTCTTGTCGCCTTCGTATGCACCGGAAAAGCCTTCGTTAATCAGCCCTTCTTTATACAGCGATTGATAAAAATCCGTGGATTCGCCTGCAATCAGGTCGCACAAAAGTTCGGCTTCTGCCCCGTGCTTCAGGCGGTCTTTATCGCTGACTTCATTATCTTTGAATGCCAGCACGAACTGCGGCATTGCCACATTCATTTTCTTTTCCACAACAGGTGCGCAGACCGCTTCGGGCTCTTCCGGGAAAAATTCCTTGACGGGCGGTGCAATAGTTCTGCCTGCCAATTGCTTTTCCACCAGTGCACCCACTTTGTCGGGCTCTACGTTGCCGGCAACAAAAAGGCACATATTGGAGGGATGATAGTAGGTGTTATAGCAACGATACATGGCTTGTTGATCGATTTGTGCAATGCTTTCCACCGTGCCTGCAATATCAAGACGTGCCGTGTGCTTTTGATACAAACCGCGCAGTACGCCGATATAGACCTGCCAATCGGGAGAATCGTCATACATTCGAATCTCCTGTCCGATGATGCCCTGTTCTTTTTCTATGTTTTCCGGCGTGAAATACGGACGGTTGACATAGCCTAAAAGCACTTCCAGATTTTCATAGAAAAAGTCCGTGGCGGAAAACAGGTATGCCGTCATGGAAGAAGACGTGAAGGCATTGGCATTGGCGCCCAGACGTGCAAATTCATCAAAAATATTGGTGCCTGTTTCTTCTTCAAACATCTTGTGTTCCAGAAAGTGTGCAATTCCGTCGGGAACCGTGACGACCTCGTCTTCCCCCAGCGGTACAAAGGTGTTGTTGATGGAGCCGAATGCCGTGGCATAAATAGCATAATTCTTTGTAAAGCCTGTTTTGGGAAGCACAAAGACACGCAGACCGCTTTCATGCGTTCCGCAGAAAATATGCTCCTTCATGCTGTCGTATTTGATTTCATTGAAAATCATTCGGCTTCCTCCTCTCCACGCAGGAAATAAACGGTATCCAGCGTCAGCTTTTTCGCCGCCGCCATCATATCCTCTTTGGTAACAGCCATCACAGCCGCCATTTCTTCTTCCGCCGTGCGCGTGTCTCCGGACAGAATACCGCTGAGGGCTCTTCCGATTTGCTGCACCTTGCTGTCCTCTGCGGCACGAATGGCATTGCAAAGCGCAAGCTTGGCGGCGGTTTCTTCACTGTCCGTGATTTGTCCTGCCTTCACTTTTTCGAGCTCTTTTAAAATGCCTTCTTTGGCAACTTCAAAATTCTTAAATTCAATGCCTGCGGAAACCATCAAAATCCCCTTATTGCGGGAAAGTCCCGAAGAAGCATAGTAGCACAGCGACATTTTCTCACGCACTTCATTGAAAAGCTTAGAGTGTGCGCCGGAGCCGAAAACACTATTCATCACAAGAAGTGGATAATAGCCCGGTTCATTGCCCACGGCATCGGTGCGGAAGCCCATGCAAAGCTTGCCTTGCACCACATCCAGGCGTTCTTCTTTATATTTCTGAGTTTCTGCCCGACGAATCACCACGGGCTTTTGAAGCTCTTCTTCTCTCTCCGGCAAATCCTTGAGAATATCTCTGAGATACGTTGTCACCGCTTCCGCATCGAAGCTGCCGGCGGCAAAAATACAGATGGGGCTGTTATTTAAAACCTCTTGATATTGTGCAAAAAGCGCACTGCCGGAAATGCCGTCAACCTCTTCTTTATACCCGTCGTCGGGAATTCCCATGGGCTCATCTTCGCACATGGTTTTTAAAAGCTGCTGCATGGCATATCCGCGTTTTTCATTGATAACAGCTTCAATCCGATCTTTTAAATTTTCTTTTTCCACCGCCAGCACATCCTCGGGGAATGTGCCGCCCGGAGCATAAGGGCATAAAAGCATCTGTCCGAACAGCTCCAGTGCCTCCTGCCAATAGGTTTCGCTCTGCGGCAAAAAGGCAGGATTCACACCGCCCAAATCCACACGGATGGCTTGCAGTTCTCCGATTTTTTGTGCATCGGCATCAATCTGGGTATCATACAGCCGCTCCGTTTGACGAACAATAGACAAGCGATCCGGAAATTTTTCCGTTCCTTGGCGGAGCATCGTGCCCAAAAGTGCATTTTTCGTTACGGTTTCCTTTTTCAGCGGTTGAAACAAATATGCACGCAGTAAAAAGGTCTTATATTTTTGATCGGGCAACAAATATAATTGAATACCCTTTTTAATCGTTATCTTCTCCAATATTTTTCCTCCTTATTCTGTCGATCAATATTTCTGCGAGATTCTCTGCCGCATCGGGCTTTCGGATATATCCCACCGATGCCTTCATCCGATCACGCAGCCACTCGTTTTCCATATACATATATACGCAGTCCTCCACGGCACAGGTTTTGGAGGTTGCCATGCCCACGCCGCAGTTAACCAAAAACTCCATATTGCGTTTTTCCTGCCCCGGAATAGGGTTAATCAAAATCATGGGAAGCCCCTTGACCAAGCTTTCCGACACGGACAGCCCGCCGGGCTTTGTAACCAAAACATCCGATGCGTCCATCATAACATTCACGTTGTCCACAAAGCCGTAGATATGCATAGAATGCTTCCACTCTTTCTTGGATAAAGAGCGGTAGGCACGTTTGTTGTTTCCCGTAATAATCAGCATTTGAAAATCCGACGAAAGCTGATCGAGCCTTTCTACAATTTTTCCGATATTTCCAAACCCCATACTTCCGGTCATCAGCATGACCGTTCTTTTTTCGGGATCAAGGGATAGCTGTGCTTTGGCTTCCGATGCCGCTATTTTCTTTTTAAAAGTCGGAGACACGGGAATCCCTGTGGGATAAATTTTCCGCATGGGCATCCCTTTTCTTTGGCACTCTGCTTTTAAAAGCTCATTCGGAATCACGTACCCGTCCAGCTGGCAGGTTTGCCAAAAAGGATGGATGGTATAATCCGTAATAATCCCCCACACGGGAATGTTTCCGATGGAATCTTTAATTTTTGACATGATTTCTGCCGTGAACACATGGGGACACACAATGGCGTCGGGTGCATAGGAAGCAATATACTCTTCGATTTTTTCCCGCATTTCCTTGGATGAAAACGACGGAACATTCTCGAGTGTATCCAAATCCTGCTTATCTAAAAAAGAGTAGACGGCACCATACAGCTTCGGTGTATATTTTGTGCTCATCAAATAGCCCTTATCCACACTTTTTCCTACGATGGGCTCTAAAAATTCATAGGTGTCTAAAATCACGCCTTCATGCCCCAGCGCTTCCCATGCAGATAAAAGTGCCTGAGAGGTTTTATTGTGCCCATGCCCTGCCGTGACGGACAAAATCAACAGCTTCATACCTACTGTCCTTTCTTTTTTAAAGCACAGTCACACAAAAGAACCTTCTGTCATAGTATATCACTGTAAGCGGCAAACACCGCCTACAGCATCAATAAAAAGGAGGTTCTAAAAGCTATGTCTGATTGCTGCAATAACAACAATAGCCTGTTTGACTGCAACTGCTTCATCTGGGTTATTCTCGCCATCATCATCGTTCTTCTGTTGACAAACAACAACTGCGGTTATAGCAACAATTGCGGTTGCAACAACTGCGGTTGCTAAAAGTAAACCCTTATATCGGTCATATAAAGCCTGTATGTCGGGACAGCGAATCGCTGCCCCGACATATTTTATTTTAAGAATTCTTTGATTTTATCCAAAGCCTTACGGCGGTGGCTGATTTGATTTTTTTCCTCCGGCGAAAGCTCTGCCATGGTTTTTCCAAGTTCAGGAATATAAAAGACAGGATCATAGCCGAAGCCGTTTTCTCCATGCGGCTCCTCTGCAATCACGCCACTACATGCCCCTTCCGCCACATACTCCGTGCCGTCTTCTTTCAAAAGCACGATGGTGCAGACGAAATGTCCCGTGCGATCTTCTTTGTCTTTAAGCTGTAAAAGAAGCTTCTCCACGTTTTCTTCATCGGTGGCGTTTTCTCCGGCAAAGCGTGCCGAATACACCCCGGGCGCACCATTTAAGGCATCTACCGTGAGTCCGCTGTCGTCAGCAAAGACAATGCCACCGGTAACCGCCTGAATCTCACGGGCTTTTTTTCGTGCATTATGAAGAAACGTATCGCCGTCTTCTACCACATCGATATTCACGCCCATATCCGAAAGCGAAACCACTGTCGCCAAATCGCCGAAAATGGCACGCATTTCTTTCAGTTTTCCTTTATTGTTGGTTGCCGCGATGATTTTCATTCATTTCCTCCGATAATGCCCTTTAAGAAATCCACGGCCATGCCGATATCGCCTGCGGGATTTTCGCCAACTTCTCTTTCAATTGTTAAGAATCCGCGATAACCGACTTCCTGCAAGGCGGCAAGATATGTGGGGAAATTCACACTGCCTTCACCCAGCGGCACTTCCAGGAAGGATGCAATTTCGGGATGCGGGTCTGCTTCGACGCCGTAAATGTATTCCGGCTTCTTTTGTGCCAGCATTTTTCCGTCTTTGGCATGGGTATGCACGATGTAGTCCTTTAACGTGTGAACGGCTTCCACGGCATCATCCCCTACCACCATGGCAAGGTTGGCAGGGTCTAAATTGACTGCCACGCCCTTGGAATGAAGTCCGTCTAAAAAGCCCTTGAGAACACTTGCCTTTTCAGGACCTGTTTCAATGGCAAAATGTGCATCCTGGCTGTCGGCAAATTCTGCCAAGGTAAAGCATGCCTCCTGCATAATCTGATAACGAGGATGCGAGGGGTCTTCCGGCACAACACCGATATGGGTGGTGACGATATTGGTTCCCAATTCTTTGGCAAGATACAAAACTTTCTTAGATGCTTCGATCAGGTCTTTATTTTTTTCTTTATCTCCGAAGCCATGACCGAAATCGCCGCACAAAGCGGAAAGCTTGAGCCCATTGGCATCCAAAAGAGAAATAAATTCAGCTTTTTTGTCCTTGGTCATTTCCGGAGTGATTTCCCCACGAGAGGCATAGACCTGCAAGCCCTGTACCCCTAAAGATGCCGCTTTTTCCACAGCTTCGCGCAAAGGCAAGCGGAAAGATTCTAACATAACACCAATCGGAAAATTATACATAATAAAACATCCTTTCTCTATTAAAAAATATCCAATACTTTGATTTCACCCGTGGTACGGTCTTTCACCAACACGGCACGACTGATCAGTCGATACGCCGCACGCCAGCCGATATCTTCTTCCGGTGCGGGGACATATCGGTACAGCTCCGTGAAAACATATTGCTCGGAAAACACCGTGTTTTTAAAGTCATAAATATAGCTGTCGGAAGACGGCGTGTCCGTTAAAGCTTTCAGCATCAAATCCTCTGTCAGCTCCAGTGCATCCAAATCCTCTTTTGAAAATACAACTTCCGTCTTTCCCGTATCTGCATTCAGAAAAAGCAGTTCTTTTTCGCGCATAAACACTTGATTGACAGGCCCTGCCACAATCTCCGTTGCGGTGATTTCCTCCGTTGTGAGATTTTTTTGGGAATACACATCGTCTGCAAAGGAATAAAAATACAGATAATCTGCAAAGCCCGTCTCTTCCACAAAGAAGTGCTCGTCCACAAGTGCTGTTGTTAGCCGTCTCACGCCGATGCCGTCTGCGGGGACACACATAATGCCGCCCCCTTGATACATTGCCGCCGAGCCGCCGACACTTCCATAGGAAAAATAAATATTGTATGGTGTCATGCGGAATTGACGAATCATCGTTTTTCCTGCCGCCGACACATCATCGTATAAATCAGGCTTTGTTTCTGCCAAAACCATATCTCCGATGCCGTCGGTGGAGATGCGTTTTAAATACACTTTCCCGAGATAAGCCTCTTCCCCTTCCGGACTTTCCTGATAATATACCAGTCCGTCTTTTATCGCAAGGAAAGACCCATTCAACGTAAGAGGCGTAATCGCCCAATTCACGGCATTTAAATTGACGGAGAAAAGCCCCAAATCTTCGTTTTTGCAAATCAAAAAGCCCTTCTTTTCATCTGCCGCCAGAATACAGCCCTTTTCCAACACATGTCGATTTTCGCCCTTCATATCAACAGAGTAGATTTCTCCCTGTGTGTCTGTTCTTGTCATGGCAAAAAATCGGTCTTCAAAAATATAAAAGCTTCCCACGCCCTCATCGGAAAACAATGTTTTCAGTTTTCCTTTGTCGGTGTAGCACATCATGTTGCGCTTTCTGCCATCGACATAGCCGTGATTTTGGTGGATTGCCGTTTCTTCATAATCTTTCTTTTTATACTGTCTGAAATAAAAGCTTCCTTTGTAATCTACATACTCCCCAAAGTGATTTTTATCCTGCGTCTGCGCAAGCGCCGTAGCTTCTCCTGCAGGCGTAATCACAAAAGGAAGGTCTTTCAGCTCCCAGCTTTTGCGAAAAGGTTCTGTTTGGACTTGTGCAGAATGGGGCGATTTCCCTGCCGTTTCCTCCGTTTGTTTTGTGCAGGAACAAAGAAGAAGCACGGCAATCAAACAAAGAAAAAAAGTTTTTTTCATTTTAATCTCCTTCTTAAAAAAAGCAAAAGGGGACATTCTCTTGAGAAAGCCAACACAATTCACGGAAAAAATTCTTCCGGATGACATCGCTCAACAGTTGTCCCATATGATTTATGTCTCTTCCTCGGATTCCGGGGTGTTTGTCGACTCTTGCTCCGGGGTGTAATACTCCTGCCGTCTGCCGGTTTTGGCAGGCTTCACCACACGCACGGTCTCTGCATTATATTCCCGTGCCGCGCCTTCGCCCATATTGTCATGCTTGACCTTGATTTTTTTATGCAAAAGGCTCACGGAAACAACCGTTCCGATCCCCTCCTCCGTTTCAACAACCGCACCGACACCGGGAACAATCCGAAGAAGCTCTTTATATGCCTCATCTTCATATTTCAAACAGCACATCAGTCTTCCGCATGCCCCGGAAATTTTGGTGGGATTCAAGGAAAGCCCTTGATCCTTTGCCATCTTCATGGACACCGTGGCAAAATCCTTCATGCAAGACGAACAGCAAAAGCTTCTGCCGCAGGTGCCGAGACCACCAATCATTTTGGCTTCGTCGCGAACACCAATCTGCCGCAATTCAATACGGGTGTGGAATCGTGCCGCCAAATCCTTGACAAGCTCACGGAAATCCAGTCTTCCCTCATGGGTAAAATAGAAAAGCAATTTGCTTCCGTCGAAATTGCACTCCACACTCACCAGATTCATTTCAATCTCGCGGCGCTCGATACATTCCTGACAAAAAGCAAAGGCTTCTTTTTCTCTTTGTCTGTTTTTAGCAATTATTGCCTCATCCTGCGGTGTGGCACGTCGCAAAATTTGCTTTAAAGGCGCCGCAAGCTCATGCTCCAATATTTCATGCTTTTCAAAAGCGACCAATCCGTATTCAGGACCGTTGACCGTGTCCACAATGACCGCTTCGCCTAATTTCAAGTCGCTGAATTTTTCGGGATCAAAGCCAAAATCATAGACTTTGCCGCCTTCTTTAAAACATATTCCGATTACTTTCGTCATGTAGAACCTCCCTCATACGAAGAATTACATCTGTGATCCACAGACGTATGTTGGGGTTTTTCCCCATTTTTCTTCTTTCTTCTGCCAGAAAAGTAAATGCAGTGGCAAGATTTTTCTCGGGAATACTCCCTGCCACGGTTTCCAATTCCTGTATTCTATCTTGGTTTATAATGCCATCTTCATATTCACGGCTGACAAAGAGTGCATCCTTCAGCCAACAGAGCATCAGCTCCAAAAGAATATCCTGACGGTCTTTATTTTTTTCATATTGTTCCGCCATTGTGAAAACAGCAGATTTTTTTCCCTGTGCCAAAGCAAACAGCTCGTCCAGCCATTGTCCTCGCAGTTCCAGAAAGGATTCATTTTCGCACATTGCCAACGCCCGACCGGGAATACCGCCGGAAAACGCCGCCAAAAACGGTGCATTTTCCGCATTTTCGGGATAGCGTTCCCTGATTTTTTGTTCAATCACTTTTTCGCCCAGATGCGGCACTCGCACCGTAACGGCACGGGAACGTACCGTAGGCAAAAGACTTTGCTCATTTTTGGCAATCAATAAAATCACGCAGTAAGACGGCGGCTCTTCAAAAACCTTTAAAAGTGCATTTTGTGCCGGAAACTCCATTTTGTCCGCTTCGGGAATCAAGATGACCTTATAGGAAGAAAGCAACGGCTTAATATATACATCATCTATCATTTCACGAATCAGGCGAATCGACAAGTTGGCTCGATCCTTTTCTCTGTTGACCGTGATAAAATCCGGATGACTCCCTGCTGAAAACATGCGACAATGCTTACATTCTCCGCAAGGCTTTTTTTCGCCTTCACAAAAAATTCTTGCCGCAAACGCCGTTGCCAAAGTTTTCTTTCCAATCCCCTCAGGGCCGGTCAGCAAATATGCATGGCTGAGCTTTCTTGTTCGTGATGCGCTGTCAAGAATCGACGGCAATTTTCCCCAATATTCCATTACTTCTTAAATCCCGCCGCAAGCTCCTCGAGCTCCTTGTGCATACGTTCCACAATTTGCATAGCATCATTTTTCAGGCGCAAAACCTTTTCTTGTTCTTTTGCAAGAATTGCTCTTGCTTGTGCAACAGCACGGTTTGTTTCTTCGATGGTCTGGCTTCCTTCTTTATGTGCATTCTCTACGATTTTACGTGCTTCTTCCCGCGCATGAACCATAGCGTCCGCCACACTGGAGCGTTCTTCTTCGAGTGCCGCCAGCCGTTCACGCAGTGATGTAATCTCTTCCATCAGCTCTGTGCGCACGGATTCTACTTGCTTTTTCATATCTTCCTTTGCCACATCGAGTGCTTTTTCCGCTTCCTCGCGGCGCTGTTTTTCTTCTTCTGCGCGCATACGAAGCTCTGTGATTTCTTCTTCTTTTTCAGATGCTGTATCCATGGCAAGCTCTTGCATCTTTTCTTCCATCTCTTCTACGTGCGCTTTTAAAGCCTCGTTTTCTTCTTGCAGAGCATCGATTTTTTCTTCCCATTCTCTTTGCTTTTGCTCATACTCTTGTCGCATGGCTTCCATCATGCGGTTCATTTCCAACAAATAATCATGAACCTCGTCTTTATCATAGCCATTCATTTTTGTTCTGAAGCGAATTCCTTCCACCGAAATCTCCCCTTTACCATTTTTATTATAATCTTGCTCTATCAGCTTGTCAATCTTTTTTCTTCTTACTGTTTCGGCATATTCTGTCATTGAATTCCAATATACTCTGCCTGATCTGTTTTTATGTTGGTTTCTCCCACGGGCATCCGTTTCCAGACCATTCCGCCTTGCGGTAAATTCGTACGATAGTACACATATCCTGCAACAATCTGCAAATCAGCGCCTAATTCTCGAGTAACTCTCTCAGGCTTTCCCATACCGCTTTTTCGAACTCTATACACACAACCGCCGGCTTCTTCGGACAGATTCGTAAAGTATACCCAGCCGCCGGCCATGTTCAGACAGCTTGCCGGTGTTTCGATCAAGGTTTCTTCCTCTCCGTTTTTTCGGATTACCCGAATCCCGGTGAAGGTATCGCTCATCACTTGATAGTATACTTCTCCGCCTGCCGCCATCGGCTGACCGCAAAAATCATCCGAAAGCTCTTTCGGTGCTTCCTGTGTGTCCAAGGTCCATGACCATAATCCTATACCGGTTGCAGGGACATAATAAATTTTCCCGTTGTCAATACTGAAGCTTACAACTTGTATCCCCTCGTGAATACACACGGGATCAGAAAAAACGCCTTCCGTGACAGATACGGCATAAACCCGTGATTCCATGCCACTGGAAAAATACAGCTTACCTTCCCAATATATCGGGTTATTACAGCCATAATCCAGCACAACTTCATCTTCTCCGCTTTCTCTGTAGCGCATAAAATAACCGGTTTCTGTGGAAACGTAATATAAATTGTCTTCTATGCAGGTCAGATAAATCGCACCGGTTTCCGTTACCACTTCCCCTTTTGTGTCGCGCAGTCTTACAATCCGCTCGTCTTGCGGATTCACAAAATAAACGTCTTCTTTAAACGCCGTGACATAGGCATAATTCAGCACATTTCCCATGCCGCTTTTTTCGGGAATAAACATCTTGTAAACGCCCAGACCAATTCCACATATAACAAAAATGATCAGTCCCCATACAAGAAGGACAATAGGGTTAAAGGCTCTTTTTTCCTTTGGCAATTCCGCATCCCACATGTCTTTTTCTCTCCTCTTTTATTCCGTAACCGCCAGCGTTTTCCACACACGTTCGCCACCGCCGCCATTGCCGACATAATAGACCGTGCCGTCGATAATCGTAACGTTTGTGCTCCATTCTCTTGTTAATGTTTCGGGCTTTTTACTGCCGTCGGCAGGGATTCGGTATAAATAACCGCCGCTTCCGAGAGCCGAATCGCTGTAGTAAATATACCCGTTATAGTAGTTGATATAGTCAAACACGCCTTGCATAAGCACCTTCTTTTCGCCCATGGGTGTAATACGAACAAGGCGCATATCATTTTCATCTGTTATATCTTTATAATAAATATAGCCGTCTTCGCTTACGTTGATATATGCCATTCTGCCTTCCGCCACCAAAACAGGTTGGGAATTCTCTTGCATATCCCAAGCAAAGATTCCGGTTTCCGCATTGTCATAATAATAAATTTTATCGTTTGCATACACAAAAAACAGCGCACCAAAATCTGTTGAAAGACATGTTTTATCCGAAAAAGCTCCGTCTTTATACGTCATACGATAAATATATCCATCATTGGCGTTGATATAATATAAATGCTCTTTCGAAAACTGCGGATAATAGCACTGATCCTCGGTGATAAGCGGATCGTTCACGCCGTCATGAAAGCACATCAGGCTTCCTGTTTCCATGGAAACATAATACAATTCATCCTGATATACATTCAAAAACCATGCACTACGCTCCATAACGGGCATCGTCTGTTC
Source organism: Clostridia bacterium (assembly GCA_017390225.1). Lineage (GTDB taxonomy): Bacteria > Bacillota > Clostridia > CAKSNL01 > HGM11501 > RGIG1017. Next base: position 27,092 of record JAFPCL010000007.1, on the reverse strand, counting down.
CCCGTCTAAAACACAAAGCAAGTTGGTGGCAGGGTCGCTGACACACACCAAATTATCCGTCACCGTTACCATATTCATGCCTGCCAGATTGCCGGCACCCATGCCTTTCATAGGCTGTTTTCGAGAAACAAGGAACCAAACAAGAGCAACCAAAAGCAAGCAAATAAGCAAATACAGCCATACTTTCTTTTTGTTTTTCATATTCTTTCCCCTTTTTACTGTGCGTCGGATTCAGAAGAAACGGCTGCCGTCAAAGGGCCACCTGTGTATCCTTCCCGATAAGAACGAATCGCCGCAAGCTGTGCGCTGTAGCCAATCACAATAGCAATAACAACAGCCAGTGCCGCAACGACGGACACTGCCGTGTAGCCTTTACGAACTTTATTTTTACAAAAACGACCCGATTCCTTCAACCAGCAGTATACATAGACAAAAGCCAGATACAGCCCCATGGCAATATAGGCAATGCCATAGCCGTTGATTCGAATCAATGTACCGTCCACATGATATATGCCGAACATAATAACGGCAATAGACAAGCAACCGAGAATACCCGCCAATTTCAATTTCCTTTTCACAAAAGAATACACGGCAAAGCCTGCGGCGCCAAGTATAGACAACCACATGATGCCCTGCTGTGCACCTTGCACAACAAGAATATATTGAAAATTATTGCTCAAATTTTTAAGCACAACCAAAAATAATGCCAATGCAAAAACACCGATGGTTGAATAGACCATAAAATTATCCAGTCTTTCTTTAGCTGTGGCAGTGAGCTTAAATTCCTTTGCTGCTTGTTTTTTTGCCATAATTTTATCCTCCAAATTGTTTTCTTTCCCTATATGTTTAGTTTTTGTCTGCGTGTTTTTTGGGGCGTGTTAAAATATTGACAATCAACAAAAGCCCTAAAATGGTAACGAACATCAAAGCAGACAGTGCATTGATATGCAATTTAACACCTTGCTTGGTCGATGCATAAATCAAGGTTGACAGTGTTTCTATGCCGTTGCCTTTGGTGAAAAAGCTGACGGCAAAGTCATCAATAGATAACGTCAGTGCCAAAAGGAAGCCGGACGTAATCCCCGGCAAAAGCTCCGGGATGACCACATGCCAGAAAGCATAGGCAGGCGATGCTCCCAAATCCAAAGCCGCTTCATAAAGATGCGGATTCATTTGCTTCAATTTCGGCAAAACCGTTGTAATCACATAGGGAATATTAAATGCGATATGTGCCAGAAGAAGTGTTGCCATGCCGGAAGGAATAATCCGAATCGCCTGAAACAGAAGCATCAGGGAGATACCGGTGACAATATCCGGATTCATAATGGGAATATTAATAAGCCCCATCATAAATCCTCTTCCTCTTTTTCGCATGGCATGCATACCAATTGCCGTCACCGTTCCTGCAAGGGTTGCCACCAATGCGGATACAACAGCAATAATCATGGTATTATAAAGTGCATCCATAACCTCTCTTTTTTCAAAGAGCTCGGCGTAATGGATAAAGCTGAAGCCCGTAAATTTCGAGCGGTTTCTGCCGGCATTGAAAGAGTAGAACACCAGTGTGACGATTGGTGCATACAGGAAAAACAGAATCAATCCGATATACAGTTTTTTCAGTGCCTTCATCCAATCACACCTCGTTTCTCGGAGCTTTCCTCTCCACCGCCGGGAACCATGGTCGTCAAAAGAATAATGACCATCAGTATGGCGCTGAGCAGTGCGCCCAGACCCCAGTCATTTCCTTCGCCGACAAAATAGTAGTTGATAAGGTCCCCAATCAAAAGGATATTGGACTGACCCAAAATTTCGGAAATAGCAAAGGTCGTGATGGACGGAACGAACACCATGGTGATGCCGGAAATCACGCCACTGAGGCTCAAGGGAAATGTGACACGGCGAAACACCTGCCATGTGTTGCATCCTAAATCCTGTGCCGCTTCCATGTATTTTTTATCGATTTTTTGTAAAACAGAATGAATAGGAAGAAGCATAAAGGGCAAATAGTTATACACCATCCCCAAGGTAATCGCTCCTTCACCACCCAAAAAAACAATTTTCTCCATGCCAAACAGAGACAAAAAATTATTGACCAGACCGTTGGTTTCCAAAAGGCTCATCAAAGCATAGGTTCGAACCAGGAAATTCATCCACATGGGAAGCACGAAGACCGTGACAAGAAATCCTTTTGCCACATAATCTTTACTTGCAAGTATCATTGCCAACGGATATGCGATTAAAAGGCACAAAACCGTTGTAATCACACTCAGCTTCAATGCAATGATAAAAGAATTCCATACCTGCTTTAAAACCACGGGATCCTGCAGTCTTTCAATATTTTCCAACGTAAATTCTCCCGTGCTTTTATTATAAAAAGCAAACAGGAAAATCATAATAAGGGGCAGCACCGTAAACAATACCGCCCAGCCTATATAGGGATAGGCAAGCCGCTTGCTCATGGTGCCACCTTCTTCATAATTTGTATGTCAAAGGGAACCACGCTGATGCCGACGGGCGTGCCCGGTTCGCGCAAATGCGTAGAATGTACAATCAGCGATGTTCCTTCGGTTTCTACAACCATTTCATAATGAACGCCTTTAAAAATGGCAGACTTAACCAGACCTTGAATCATGCCCTCGTTCTGCGGCTTGAGCTTAACGTCTTCGGGACGAAGCACCACATCCACGATCTCATTTTTTCCAAAGCCTTTGTCTACACACTCGAATTCATGCCCCAAAAACACGACACGAAAATCGTCTAACATAACGCCGTCTAAAATATTGCTGTCGCCAATAAAGCCGGCAACAAATGCATTTTGCGGCTCGTTATAAATATCTTCGGGAGATCCGATTTGCTGAATCTGCCCTTTATTCATAACCACAATGCGGTCGCTCATGGTCAGGGCTTCTTCCTGATCATGGGTGACATAAATAAACGTAATCCCCAGTCGCTGTTGCATACGCTTCAGCTCGATTTGCATTTCTTTGCGAAGCTTTAAGTCCAATGCTCCCAGCGGTTCATCCAAAAGAAGAACCTTGGGTTCATTAACAATCGCGCGGGCAATGGCAACACGCTGTTGCTGGCCACCGGACAAGGCTTCCACATTGCGCCGTTCATACCCCGAAAGATTCACAAGCTTCAAAGCTTCTTCCACTTTTCCGCGAATGACACTCTTTTCCGTTTTCTTGACTTTCAGTCCGAATGCAATATTGTCATAAACATTCATATGCGGAAACAATGCATATTTCTGGAATACCGTGTTGATGCTTCGTTTGTGGGACGGCAATGCCAGAAGGTCTTTTCCTTCAAACAAAACCTCTCCCTCCGACGGTGTTTCAAAACCGCCGATGATACGCAAGGTTGTGGTCTTACCGCAACCGGAAGGGCCCAAAAGGGTAACAAATTCGTGTCTGTTAATTGTAAAGCTGATGTTGTTTAAAACATCGTCGCCATCAAACTTCTTGGACACATTCTTAAGTTCGATGATAGCTTGGGACATGTATCCTCCCCCTTTTCCGAAACCGTATATTTTTTAATGTAAAGGCGTAAACCGACGGATTGTCCGAAACCGTCGGTTTTCATATTTTGATGGAAGACTGCCTCTTGTTTTTTCTGCCAAAAGGCAGTCTTTTCTCATGTTTTTTATGAATTAAGCGTTGACAATTTTAATAAATTTTTCGGCTACAAGGCTTGCGCCACCGACCAGACCGCCGTCGATATCCGGCATAGAGAACAGACCTGCGGCAGAATCGGGAGAAACACTGCCACCGTAGAGAATACGGATGGACTGTGCGGTTTCTTCATCATACATAGCGGCAAGCTCTGCACGAATAAAGGCGCAAACTTCCTGTGCCTGATCGTCCGTTGCTACTTTGCCGGTGCCAATGGCCCAGATGGGTTCATATGCAATGACGGTTTTCTTAGCATCTTCTGCAGAGATTCCTACATAGCCCAGACGAAGCTGAGATGCAATCCATGCGAAAGTGATACCATTTTCACGCTGATACAGGCTTTCACCGCAGCAAACAATGGGGGTGATGCCGTATTCCAATGCTTTTTTAATCTTTTTATTAACAGTGTCGTCGGTTTCTGCAAAATATTCACGGCGTTCGCTGTGACCCAGCACAACCCACTGTGCACCGGTTGCTTTGAGCATTTCTGCCGAAACTTCACCGGTGAATGCACCGCTGTTTTCAAAATGAATGTTCTGTGCGCCAATACCAATCTTTGTGCCTTCCGTCATAGCAACGGAGGTTTCCAAAGAGGTAAAGGGAACGCAAAAAACGACTTCGCTTCCGGCTGTCTGCGGCATAGCATTAAAGGCTTCAAAAAAAGCCTTGGCTTCTGCTGCCGTTTTGTTCATTTTCCAGTTGCCGGCAACCAATCTTGTTCTTGCCATTTTCGGTTCCTCCTTGTCTTATTTATCCTGCAAGCAGGCAATACCGGGCAGAACTTTGCCTTCCAGGAATTCCAGGGAAGCACCGCCGCCGGTGGAAATATGGGTCATCTTTTCTGCAAAGCCAAGCTTCTTGGCTGCTGCTGCACTGTCGCCACCGCCAATGATGGTGGTGCCGTCACATTCGCTCATTGCCTTCGCAAGAGTAATGGTGCCGTTGGCAAAAGCATCAAATTCGCAAACACCCATGGGACCGTTCCAGATAACGGTCTTGGCTTCGCGGATGATTGCGCCGTATTCTTCTGCACAAGAGGGTCCTAAATCCAGACCCATCCAGCCTTCGGGAATATCCATAGAAGAAACAATCTGGGTGTTGGCATCGGCTGCATACTTATCTGCTGCAACGGAAGACTTGGGAAGAACAAGCTTTACGCCCTTTTCTTCTGCCTTTTTAACCAGATTCTTTGCAAGCTCAATCTTATCCTCTTCCAAAAGAGAAGTACCGATATTGCCGCCCAAAGCTTTCATGAAGGTGTATGCCATGCCGCCACCGATCAGAAGAGCGTCAACCTTTTCCAGAAGGTTTTCGATAACGCCGATTTTATCGGAAACTTTAGCGCCGCCAAGGATAGCAACAAAGGGACGTTCGGGATTTGCCAGAGCGCCACCGATGATGGTGATTTCTTTTTCAATCAGAAGACCGCAAACGGCAGGCAGATAATCTGCAACGCCGGCAGTGGAAGAATGTGCACGGTGAGCAGCACCGAAAGCATCGTTGACATAAATTTCTGCCAGGTCAGCCAGCTGCTTGGAGAACTCGGGAACATTCTTGGTTTCTTCTGCATGATAACGAACGTTTTCCAGAAGAACAACTTCGCCGTTCTTCATATCGGCCGTAAGTGCCTTTGCGCTTTCGCCGACAACATCTTCTGCCATTTTAACTTCAAGACCCAAAAGCTCGGACAAACGCTTTGCCACGGGCTTCAAGCTGTATTCGGGAACGAACTGACCCTTAGGACGACCCAAGTGAGAGCAAAGGATAACCTTTGCGCCTTGTTCCAGAAGGAGCTTGATGGTGGGCAGTGCACCGACAATACGAGCATCATCGGTAATCACGCCATCCTGCAGGGGAACATTAAAATCGCAACGGACCAGAACTTTTTTGCCTTCTGCATTGATGTCTCTTACAGACTTTTTGTTTAACATAAAATTCATCCTTTCAAAAATTATATGGAATATTATATACGATAACTTTGCAAAATGCAAGCTATTTATATTGAATTTTCTGCTCTTTTTTCAATCAAAGATGCAAGGCTTTGTGCATCTGCCTCGATTTCCGCCTGATTTTGCCCTTCAATCATAACACGGATCTTCGGTTCTGTGCCGGAAGGACGAATCAGAACACGCCCTTCTTCCCCGTATTTTTCTTCTAAACGGGCAATTTCTGCCATAATTTCCGCATCTTCTTTATATTTCCTCTTGAATTCATTTTTTACCTTTGCATTGACGAGTGCTTGCGGGAAAATTTGAATCTGGGTTTTCAGCTCTGCCAAGGGCTTTTCAGAATCTCTCACGACCTGCATCAGCTGCAGTGCGGAAATCAAACCATCGCCCGTGGTGTTGTGCTCCAGGAAAATGACGTGTCCCGACTGTTCGCCGCCGATAACGTGACCGCCTTCCAGCATATTTTCCAACACATAGCGGTCGCCAACCTTGGTTTTTTCCACATGGATGCCATTTTTGTTTCCCATGGAGAACAAACCGAGATTGCTCATAACCGTTGCAACCAAGGTATTATTCTTCAGTGTGCCCCGACGCTTCATTTCCAATGCACAAATACCCATGATGACGTCGCCGTCAACCATGGCTCCCGTGTGGTCAACTGCCAGCATACGATCGGCGTCCCCGTCAAAGGCAAAGCCAATATGGCAATTGTGTTCTTTGACGAATTCCATCAGGCTTTCCATATGAGTAGAACCGCAATCTTCGTTGATATTCACGCCATCGGGTTGATTGTGGATGACGTGTACGTCGGCACCCAACTGACGAAATGCCATTGCCGCTGTTTCATAGGATGCTCCGTTGGCGCAGTCCAGTGCCACACGGAATCCATCAAAGCATCCTTCCACCGTGGAACAAGCAAAGGTCACGTATTTTTCCACCGCACGAAGCATAATCTCCGAAACGCCGACACCGGCACCTTCAGGCACTTCAAGCTCATCTTTTCTATCCAAGATGATTTCTTCGATTTGTTCTTCAATCTCATCATTCAATTTATACCCTTGACTGTTAAAAAACTTGATACCGTTAAATTCAAAGGTATTGTGTGAAGCGGAAATCACAGCGCCTGCATCTGCCTTGCTTTCCCTTGTCAGATATGCAACTGCCGGTGTGGGAACAACGCCCAATCGAATCGCCGTTGCACCGGTAGAACAAATGCCTGCCACCAAAGCCGCTTCCAACATATCGCCGGATATACGCGTGTCTTGCCCAACAAGAATTTTCGGCTTTCCGCCTTTGTTTTTTGCCAGAACATATGCACCTGCTTGCCCCAGTTTGAAAGCCAACTGACAAGTAAGCTCTGTGTTGGCAACACCGCGCACGCCGTCTGTTCCGAATAATCTACCCATGGTTTACTCCTCTCTTTTTATAACCGGAGGTAAATTCTTGTATTCCTCCGTTTTCAAATATGCAAATCCGTCTTTTTTTCCGTCACGCCGCGCCGCAAGTAAACGCGGACTTCCCATCACACGGTTCTTGAAAAAAGTTCCCGTAATCCAATGGATTACATCACCGACCAAAAGCCATGTTCTGAAGCTGACCTTAGCACAAAATCTTTGCCATATATTTTTGCTCGGCAAATAAATGAATCTATGCCAAAAAATAATTCTGTTTTTGATTAGCGCATAAGCGGCATTAAACGGTCGGTCCGGATTGTTACCGCCTGCATTCAGATGAATAAAGCCGGTGTGCGGAACACCGCGAATCACATAATGATTTAAAAACAATTTATACGCCAAAACCTGATCTTCATATAAAGCATATACGCATTTTTCGCACCAAAACTCTTTTTCCAGGTCCACAAATTGAAGGGCTTCTCTTTTTCCGAAATGACATGTTCCCGGAAATGAATGAGATAAGTAGGATTTTTCCGCACCTTTGGACACACGATTGTATGTCCAACCGCCATTTTTTAAAATCCGCACATACCAATTTTTCTTGTTCCAAAGCATCGGCATGGAATTTAAGTTGATCATACCCATCAACATCGATAACTTATCAGGAGGCAAAAAGTCAAGATCAATAGGAAAAGTTACATCTGCTCCCTCATTCTGAATCGGTGCATAAAGTCTCTCCGGCAAATCCGGTGGCAGATATACATCGTCATCCACAACCAGAAGATAGTCACCCATAGCTTCCCGAATTCCGACAGCTCTTTGCCATATCATACCCTTCTCAGAATATACAAAACGTTCCGTGCCCAATTGCTCGGGCGGAAGTGCATAGCCGTGCGGCAAAACCACTATAATCTCTTGAGGCTGTATGTTAAGCGCTTTAATGGATTCCAAAAGCTTTCCGTATTTTTCCCCCGTTGTTCCAAGGGTACGAATAACAATCGAATAGTTCATATCTCTTCTCCTTTAACGGAAAATCAGTCTGCGGATTCGGCCTTCAATACGCATCCATTGACGAAGCCAAAAGCCGGGCATGACCAAGCGATTGACCTTTGCATCAAACTCTCTGTCATGAATCATATATTTCGGATGCTCCAGCGGAAATTCCACCGGATGTGTTTTGGCAAAAAAGATATTTCTTTGACAATGCGGCACCCATTTGGGATTTTTCGTACTGAAGGTGCTGTTGGCGGTCGTGCCGATATTTTCCACCATATTGCGTTTCGGAATAATGACCAGTCCGTGTTGCAGATGCTTCATGTAGTTCCATTTGGTTGACCAGTAGGTCAGCTTTGCACCACTTTTGATCTGTTCTCTGTATTTTCGTATTCCCTTGAAATCTCTTTTGTATGTATGCGGATCCATGGTGCATGCCAAGAGGCGCATGGCTTCTTCATCGTCGACAAATTCCAGTTCACTGTCGATTTTTTCCCAGCATCTGCGCCAGGTTGCCCAACAAGAAATCTGTCCGGATTTTCCGAAAAAGTACGATCCTTTGGGAGACATCCACTCTCCCAGAAGATTGGCTGCCGTAATCATGGCAACACGCTGATCATCTTTATAATGCTCCAAAAGCTCTGCGCAGTAAGCAAAAAAAGTCACATCCGGCACAGCATCATCTTCAATGATGATAAGTCTGTCCTCCTGCTCCATTGCCCACGAGATTCCGGTAAACGGACGTGTTCCGCAGGACAAGTTCACTTCGGAATAATTGGTTTTTACATCACAATCCCAGTCCACATCCGCCACAATATCCCGACATTTTTGAATATTTTCCGGATCATCAGGACGATTTGCGCGGGGACCGTCTTGAATCAGATACAAACGGGAAGGACGTGCTTCCTTAATCCGATTAAAGGTGTGCACCAAGGTTTCAGGTCGAGCAAAGAAAATAACTGCGACAGGCACATCCACCAACCATGGTTTTTTCTCCATTTTTTCAACAACACCTTTCTTAAAATGCTTTATTCAAACATTATCTGTATTTGTTCCACACAGCTTTTCAGGCGAAAGCTTTCTGCTCTCTTCGAAGTTTTCCCCCGATACTGATCCATCAGTGCGCGGTTGCGACAAAAGGCACGAATACCTCGATATAAACCGTCTTCACTGTTTTCCGTAATCATGCCAAATTCATTGTCTCCCAAAAGATCCCGCATGCCGGCGCAATCCGTTGCCACAACAGGCACGCCCAGAAGCAAAGCTTCCGTCGCCACGGTACTGAATCCTTCGACGATTGAAGAGCACACGCAAAGCTGTGCATTTTTAATATATGGGTATGGATTTTCTTGAAATCCGACAAAACATACGCGATCTTCAAGTTCAAGCTCTAAAGCCAATTTTTTCAAATTGTCTGCTTCCGGACCGTCACCTACCAGCGTCAATGAGCAATCCGTTCCGTTTTCTTTGAGTCTCGCCATCACGCGAAGCAGCCGATCATACCCCTTTAAAGGAACCAATCGTCCCGCCGCAACCATACGCAATCCCATGCCTTGCGGCACATCTGAAAAAGCCTCTGCTTTTTCCCGAATGGCAACATCGTCAAACGCATTGTATCGCACTTCGGCTCTGTCTGCCAAATCATATTTGGCACAAAAACCATCACGCACGCCACGGGATACACATATGATCTTGTCAAATTTCTCGTAGCAATCTTTTGCTTTTTTCTCTGTGGGAAATACTTTTGTATTCTCGTCTAACGTGCGCAGATCCGTGTGAATCCATGCAAACTTCTTCGCTCGGCGATTACTTGAGCCGGACAGAATTTTAGCGGCAGAGCCTTCTAAAAAAGCAACCTCCGCATCATAAGCTTTTCTTTTCTTGATAAATAGCTTGTATACCACGGCAGGCGACAACACAAATTGAACAAGATATGCCATTGCATTCGATTTGGCAATTGTCTTGTAATGAATTTCCGGGCGTAGTGACTTTTTGAAAACACCCGTATCCACAATCGTTTGCACGGTTACGTCAAAACGATTAAAATCCATATGATTGACAAGATTACAAAGCACTTTTTCTGCACCTCCGGCAGATAAAGTGGGCACCAAAAACAATACTTTTTTCATATCTTTTTCTTATCCCTAAATACACATATATCCGACCAAGGGCATTTTTCGCCCTCGGTCGGATCCTCTGTTTTTCTTAAATTAATTATTTGCAGGAAACTGCATCCTTTGCAGCTGCAACGATAGCAGCGGGAGTGATACCATACTCTTCGAGAAGAGCCGGAACCTTGCCGCTCTTACCGAACTTATCCTGGGTACCGATTCTGCGCAGAACAGCCGGAGCTTTTTCTGCAATCACTTCAGCAACGGCAGAGCCGAGACCGCCGATGATGCTGTGGTCTTCTACGGTAACAATAGCGCCGGTTTCTTTTGCGGCTTTTACAACCATATCTGCATCCAAAGGCTTAATGGTTGCCATGTGAATCACGCGAGCGGAGATACCGTCTGCCTTTAAAAGAGCAGCTGCTTCTTTAGCAAAGCCTGCGGTGATACCGGTGGAGATGATGGTCACGTCGGTGCCATCTTCCAAAAGTGCACCCTTGCCGACTTCAAACTTGTAGTTGTCGTCAAACACATCTTCAACCGCATAACGGGAGAAACGAAGGTACACGGGACCATCGATATTTAAAGCTGCTTCAACAGCGGCGTAGGTTTCTTTGGTGTCTGCAGGGCTGATAACAACCATGCCGGGGATTTCGCGCATCAGGGCAACGTCTTCCAAGCACTGGTGGGTTGCACCGTCTTCACCAACGGTGATACCTGCATGGGTTGCACCGATCTTAACATTCAGATGGGGATAAGCAACGGAGTTGCGAATCTGCTCGAATGCACGACCTGCGGCAAACATAGCAAAGGAGCTGACGAAAGCGGGCTTGCCGGTGGTGGCAATACCTGCGGCAACGGTGACCATGTTGCCTTCTGCAATACCCGTGTTGAAGAAACGTTCGGGGCATGCTTTCTTGAAGGTGCCGGTCTTGGTAGCTGCGGCAAGGTCAGCATCTAAAACAACGAAATCATATTTATCAGCCAGTGCGGCAAGAGCCTCACCGTATGCTTCTCTGGTAGCTTTTTTAGCCATTTTCAACAACCTCTCTTTCTAAGGCTTACGCCAGTTCAGCAAGCTTTGCATCCAGCTCGCTGATTGCCTGTTCGTATTGCTCTTGATTGGGTGCGCTTCCGTGCCAGCTGACGTTGTTTTCCATGAAGGAAACGCCTTTACCCTTAACACTCTTGGCAACGATAGCCGTGGGCTGACCCTTAACGGTCTTTGCTTTTGCCAGAGCATCCTTGATTGCCTGAATGTCGTGTGCATCAATCACAATAACATTCCAGCCGAAAGCCTTGAACTTTTCATCGATGGGATCGGAGTTCATAACATCCTTGGTGGGACCGTCGATCTGCAGACCGTTGGAGTCGATGAAAGCGCAAAGGTTGTCCAGTTTATAGTGAGCGGCATACATAGCAGCTTCCCAAACCTGACCTTCTTCGATTTCACCGTCGCCCAGAACGGAATATACGCGATAATCTTTCTTATCGATCTTGCCGGCAAGAGCCATACCGCAAGCGGCAGAGATGCCCAGGCCCAAAGAGCCGGTGGACATATCAACGCCGGGGATGTGCTTCATATCCGGGTGGCCCTGCAAAATGCTGTCGATCTGACGGAAGGTCTTTAAATCTTCCACGGGGAAGAAGCCGCGTTCTGCCAGCGTGCCGTACAGTGCCGGGGTGCAGTGACCCTTGGAAAGAACAAAACGGTCACGGTCGGGGTTCTTGGGGTTTTTCGGATCGATGTTCATTTCATCGAAGTAAAGAACCGACATGATATCTGCGATAGACAGAGATCCGCCGGGATGGCCGGAAGCAGCGCTGTATACAGCAGTGACTGCATTTTTCCGAATTTTGTAGGCAACACGTGCCAATCCTGCATTATCCATAATAATACTTCCTTTCTGAACTTTTTATGTTCCTTTTCTCATTATAACACAAAATCAATTTGCTTTACAAGTCTTTTTTAAAAAAAGTCATCGTCTCCGTAAAAAATTTCCGATTCTCCTTGCGCATAGAAGAAATCAATCGTCCAAATTTTTTCTTCGTCCAGTTCATTGATGCCGGCATCCGCCGTGTCGGTAAAGACCAATCTGGTATAAAACAGAGGCTCTTCATCGCTGTCGAGTGCTTCCATATCTTCGTCTGCGTCTTCTATGCGATATACGCCGAGAATTTCCAATTCCCTAAGGAAGATGTCCATTTCATCCTCGTCATCCATCTCTGCCTGTGCATATCCTTCGGTGCGCAAAAGACGTGCCAATTCTTCACATTCATCATTTCTGTATTTAAACCCTTGGTAATCCATTGTCCTATGTGTCTCCTTTTTCCTATTCTCGATGCCATTTTACGCCTTGGGGCGTATCTTCCAGGACAACGCCCATAGCCTTTAACTGATCTCTGATTTCGTCCGCACGTTTCCAGTTTTTCTCTTTACGTGCCTGTGTGCGCTCTTCAATCAAAGCTTCCACTTCTTCATCCAAAGAAGCCTCTTCTTGCTTTAAGATGCCCAGAACATCCGAAAGCTCCGTGAGAAGTGCCAGCCAGTCGGCGGCTTCTTTTTTTGTTTTCGGGGCTTCGGTGTTGACAAAACGGACAAGCTCAAACAATACAGAGATTGCATCTGCCGTATTGAGATCGTCATCCATTGCATCCTTGAATTTTTGGCGGTAGCTCTCCATTGCCTGCATATCTGCCCCTTCGCCTTCTGAAAGTGTGTCTGTCAGGAAGCGAAGATTGTTGCGGCAGGTGTACAACCGCTCCAATGCATTTTGCGCCGATTCAATCAGGTCACGGCTGAAATTGATGGGGCTGCGGTAGTGTGCGCTGAGCATAAAGAAGCGCACCACTTCATAGGGGAACTGCTCTGCGATTTCACGAACCGTAAAGAAATTTCCCAGCGATTTCGACATTTTCTGATTGTCGACATTGATAAACCCATTGTGCATCCAATAGTTGGCAAAGGTGCAACCGTTGGCACATTCACTTTGGGCGATTTCGTTTTCATGGTGCGGGAAGGTCAAATCCAACCCACCACTGTGGATATCAATGCTCTTGCCCAAATAGCGATTTGCCATGGCTGAACATTCGATATGCCAACCGGGGCGACCCATGCCCCAGGGGCTTTCCCAAGCAGGCTCGCCGGGCTTCTGTGCTTTCCAGAGAGCGAAATCCATCGGATCTCTTTTCACTTCACCCACAGCCACACGTGCGCCGCTGGCAAGCTCCTCCAAAGGCTGGTGCGAAAGCTTTCCGTAGTCTTCAAAGCTCTTGGTGGCAAAATACACATCGCCTTGCGATTCATAGGCATGACCGGTGGCAATCAGCTTTTCTACGATTTCGATGATTGCATCAATATTTTCCGTTGCCTTGGGATGGACTGTCGCAGGACGGATGCCCAATCCTTTGGCATCCACAAAATACTCGGAAATATAGCGTTCTGCCACTTCCTTGACCGTGGTGCCTTCTTCATTTGCCTTTTTAATCATCTTGTCATCGATGTCGGTGAAATTCTGTACAAAAGTAACTTCATAGCCTAAGTATTCCAAATAGGTGCGTAATGTATCAAACACAATGAACGGACGAGCATTGCCGATATGAAAATAATTGTATACCGTCGGTCCGCAGGAATACATTTTGACCTTACCCGGCTCAATGGGCACAAATTCTTCTTTTTTTCTTGTTAATGTATTAAAGATTTTCATCAGAATTCTCCTTTCTTCATGGTTTCAAGCTCTTGTATCAAGCTGTCGATTTGTTTTTGCATGGCGGCGAACTGCTGTGCCACGGGGTCGGGAATATGGATTTGATCAATATCATTGACGCGTTGATTTTTCACCCGTACCACACGCCCGGGAACGCCTACACAGGTGGCATCCGGCGGCACTTCGCTCAGCACCACGGCATTGGCGGCGATTTTTGCATTATCCCCTACGGTGAAAGGCCCTAAGATTTTTGCACCGGCACCCACCATGACATTATTGCCTAAAGTGGGATGACGCTTGCCAATATCTTTACCCGTACCGCCGAGGGTTACGCCCTGATAAAGCGTGCAGTTATCGCCGATAATCGTTGTTTCCCCGATGATTACCCCTGCACCGTGGTCGATAAACAGCCCCTTGCCGATGGTGGCGGCAGGATGAATCTCTATATTGGTCGCACGGCGGCTGTTCTGCGACACCATGCGTGCCAAAAAGAAGCACTTATGTTTATACAGCCAATGCGCAAAGCGGTAATCCCGAAGGGCGCGCACCGATGGATACAAAAAGAATACTTCAATCGCACTGCGTGCGGCGGGGTCTTTTTGCATAATGTTTTTTATATCATAACGAATATTATCAAACAACGCAAACACCTCTTTTCATATTTTACCCATCGTATGTCGACTATATTATAATGAGCCTTTCTGAAAAAATCAATGGTTTTTTTGAATTTTTATTTTTTATCAAAAAAATCATGAAAAATCTTCTTTTTCCTGTTCAAAATGTTGCGAAAACAGGCGCATAAAGTTGCCGCCGGCAATTTTTTCGGCGATATCGACGGAAAAATAGGTTTTTAAGTTTTCTGCCAAACGGCGGATATCTCCGGGAGAACGCAAGTCCTCCATCGGGTTGTCCACGCCGTCCGTATCCGAGCCAAACCCCACAAAGTCCGCTCCCATGACGGAAACACAATACTCTATCTGCGAGATAACATCTCGGATTTGTGCATGCTCCGCCACAATCTCATCCCAGAAGCAAATGCCCAGAACACCACCTGCCGATGCCAGTGCACGTAGCTGATCGTCGCTTAAATTTCTGCGATGATTGCAAAGCTTTTTGGCGCAGGCATGGGAAACAATCGGCGGTGTTTTCAAAATACGAAGTGCATCAAAAAAAGTTTTTTCCGAGGCATGGGCAAGATCAACCGTCATGCCTAACCGCTCCGCCAAAACAAGAAGCTCTTCTCCTTTTTTCGTCAGCCCCGTATCGTTTCTCGTGTCGCATCCGCAACCGAACGCATTGTCGTCATTCCACATCGGCCCGAACACACGCACACCCTTTTCGTGGTAGCCTATCAATCGTTGCGGATCACCTTCCAGTGCATGCGCCCCCTCCATTGCCAATATTGATTGACAAGGCAATATACTTTTTCGAGCGTGGTATACTTCGATTTGCTTTTCCACACGTCCTCTGGGTGTCTTCGTAATGCCGCCGAACAGCGCAAACACCTGTAAATAATCTTGATTTGTTTCCTCTTCCTTGAAGAAGGACGCTTCGCCTTCTGCCCAAGCAGATAACGTATCGCAATGTGCATCCGTAATCTTCATTTTGCCACCCCTTCTCTTGCTGTATCTATCAATCATATGCCGAATTCCCCTGTTTTGTCAAGATTTTTTTCGTGTGCGGTTGACTTATTTATTTTTTAAGAGTATAATTAAATCAATCAATTATTTTAGGAGGCTCCGTATGCATCAACTCGAAAACAAAAAACTATTCTTGCTGGATATGGACGGCACACTTTATCTCGGAAATGACCTTTTCCCCGAAACGCTTCCCTTTTTGGAGCAGATAAAATCGCACGGTGCTCGTGCCATGTACTTAACGAACAATTCCTCCAAAAGTGTTTCCCGTTATGTTGAAAAGCTTGCCTCCTTCGGCATTGTCGCAACGGAGGATGATTTTTTAACCTCTTCGCAGGCAACGGCCATTTATCTTTTAGAGCATTATAAAGACAAGCTTCTTTATGTTCTGGGCACAGCTTCTTTGTGCGAGGAGCTGAAAAATGCAGGACTCAATATCACCACCCAATTGCAGGACGGCATTGACTGCCTTGTTATGGGCTACGACACGGAGCTTGTGTACCAAAAGCTTGTAGATGCCTGTATTTTGCTGGGACAAGGGGTTGATTATATTGCCACCAACCCCGACTTTGTCTGCCCCACGGAATTTGGCTATGTGCCCGACTGCGGCAGTGTCAGCATCATGCTGAAAAATGCCACAGGCAGAGAGCCTTTGTTTATCGGCAAGCCCCAAAAAGAAATGGTAGAGCTCGCCCTCAAGAAAGCCGGAATGGAAAAGCCCGATGCCGTTCTCATCGGCGATCGGATCTACACGGATATTGCCGCCGGACAAAATGCCGGTGTGGACACGGTGTTGGTTCTCAGCGGCGAAACAACCTTGGAGCAAGCCCGTGCGTCCACGATAAAGCCCACATATATTTTGCAAAATGTCGGCGAAATTTTTCGTTAGGAGGAATGGATTATGTTGAAAAATAAAGTAGCTGTTATCACCGGTGGTGGTGGTGTTCTCTGCCGCGCCTTTGCCCTTGCCTTGGCAGAAAAAGGCGTGCGCGTTGCTCTTTTGGACTTGAACGCCGCGGCGGCAGAATCGGTCGCCGAAGAAATCCGCGCCCGAGGGGGCGATGCCATCGGCGTCACTGTCAATGTGCTGGATAAAGCCAGCCTGATAAACGCCAAAGAAGCCGTAGAAAAAGCCTTCGGCACTTGCGACATTCTCATCAACGGTGCCGGCGGCAATCACCCCAAAGGTACCACGACCAAGGACTATTTGTATCCCGAAGATCTGACGCAAGCGGAAGAAAGCGTGAAAACCTTCTTTGATCTGGATCAGGACGGCATCTCTTTTGTTTTTAATCTGAACTTTTTAGGTGCACTTCTGACCACACAGGTCTTTGCCGCCTCCATGGTCGATAAAGAAGGCGCTACCGTAATTAACGTGTCTTCCATGAACGCCTTCACCCCCTTGACGAGAATCCCTGCCTACAGCGGTGCCAAAGCCGCCGTATCCAATCTGACCCAATGGCTTGCCGTTCATTTTTGCAAGGTCGGCATCCGTGTAAACGCCATTGCCCCCGGCTTTTTCCTGACCAATCAGAATCGCGGTCTTCTTCTTCAAGAGGACGGCTCTTGGTCTGCCCGTGCCGAAAAAATTCTTTCCCAGACGCCCATGGGACGGTTCGGTGCGCCCGAGGAATTAAACGGCACACTTTTGTGGCTTGCCGACAACGAGGTTTCCGGCTTTGTCAATGGCGTTGTTGTTCCTGTTGACGGCGGATTCTCTGCTTATTCCGGAGTGTGAACATGAAGATTAAAGATAATTATATTTTGCGAGAGATTGCAGGCTCTTATATGGTCATTCCCTGCGGCGAAGAACTTCAGAACTTCAGCGGCATGATTACACTGAATGAAACAGGGGCTTTTCTATGGAAGCTATTGACAACACAGCAAACACAGGAAAGCTTGGTTGCCGCTCTTTTAGAAGAATATGATGTTGAACAATCTCTTGCCGAACAAGACGTTGCCGCATTTTTAAATGCTATGCGCGAAGGCGGCCTTTTGGTGGATGCATGAGAGCCGCATTTTATGATGATTGGGCGGCGCTCAAAGACAAGCTGTCTGCCGCCGCACTCGATCAGGGGGTTCCTCTGTTCGGTACGTTTGAACTGACGCCATTTTGCAATCTCGGATGCAAAATGTGCTATATGCGCCTGTCCAAAGAAGAAGCCGCCGCCATTTCCCGCCCCTTGTCCTGTAATGATTGGTTGGCGTTGGGCGAAGCGGCACAAAAAAGCGGCACACTGTTTTTATTGCTTACCGGCGGCGAAGCCATGCTCCGCCCCGATTTCCCCGAGATATACGAAGGATTGTCAAGAATGGGCTTTCTGATTAAGCTGTATACCAATGCCACCTTGGTCACCCCCGCCCTTCAAGCACTGTTTCGCCGTATTCCGCCGTCTGCTGTAGGCATCAGTATTTACGGCGCATCCCCCGAAACCTATGAGCGGGTCACTGGACAAAAAGAGGCTTATGAAAAAGCCATGCAAGGGCTTGATTTTTTCCTGTCTTTATCGATTCCCGTGCAGATTCGCACGACGATTTCAAAGCTCAACGTGTCGGATTTTGATGCTCTGTGTGCCATGGCGACGGAAAAAGGTGCGGACTTTGTCTACTGTTCCGTTTTGTCTGCCGCTGTCCGCGGTGCAAAAAGCGACGTTGCAAGTGTTCGCCTTGCGCCGAAAGAGCTTCTTGCCTTGCGAGCACATGTCAACCGCGACTTGTCCCCCGAAACACTGCGGCATATTGCCGAAGATAAAGATGCCTGTGCCGGCGAAGCATTTTCCTGTACGGCAGGCAAAACTTCTTATGTCATCACATGGGAAGGACGTATGCGTCCCTGTCTTTTATTCGACCGCCCTTATGCGGAGCCGCTTCTTTGCGGATTTTCCGCCGCATGGGATGCAATCAAAAATGCCGCAAACAAAATCACCGCTCCGCCCGATTGCAGAGCTTGCAAAAAGTCTGCTTATTGCACGGCATGTCTTGGTGCTATTCAAGCGGAAAACCGACATTTAGACGAGCCTTCCGCCTATCACTGCGCTTGGGGTGAATGTTTGTATGATGCCATGCATCCAAAGGAGGAAGAGGCTTAATGCAGACCACACTTTGTATCGGCGATATTTTCTTTTCCGTTCATTCGGAAGCGTCTCTGTCGCTTCCGGAAAACTTTATTCCCTTTGTCTGCGATGCGGTGGCTTCGCCGAATTTTTCGGTCACGGTTTCCAAAGAAAGCCTTGCGCCGCAGAAAGGCACACTGCTGTTTCAAACGCCCGGTCGTCATGTGTGGATACATAACAATTCTCTTGTATTCTGCCACTTTCTGCCCGACGGCCGAGAGCTTTGCCGTACCCGTATTTCCGAAGATTTTTATTCCGCATCCATCACTTTGGCAAAGGATAGTCCCCTGTCTTTTGGTGCTGCTTTAAATTTCATTCCCTTCGGCATCGCATTTCTTCCCCATGAGGGATTGTTTTTCCATGCCGCCACCGTGGTGCACGATGAAAAAGCCTATATTTTCACTGCCCCTTCCGGCGGCGGAAAATCCACCCATGCCGCATTATGGCAAGAAACCACAGGCGCCCGTCTTCTCAACGGCGACCGTATTTTAATCAGAAAAAAAGACGGCATATATTTAGCTTACGGCTTGCCTGTTGCCGGTTCTTCTTTTGTTTTCTTGAATGAACGTGCTCCGATTGCCGCCGTAACGCTTCTTAAAAAAGCGCCCCAAAATTTGGCTTCTCGTGCCTCGGAAAAAGATATAGCCGCCATGATGGAACAAGCGGAGCTTCCTCTTTTTCATCCTCTGTTGGCAGAAAAAGCATTGAACATCTTTTCCGATCTTTCTCAAAACATTCCTTTTTTCTCCCTTGCCTGTCGCCCCGATACGGCGTCAGTTCAAACCCTTCGAAAATTGATATATGAGGTGAATTTGTAATGAAAATTTTTGAAAAAATCGCGCAAAAAGGAAGCGACCTTCGCGGCGCCGCCCCCGTCACCATCGCCTTTTTAGGCGACAGTGTCACCCAAGGTTGTTTTGAAATCTACGAAAAAGCCCCCGGACAGATTGAAACCGTCTTTAAAAGAGAAGATGCCTACAGTGCCGTGCTTCGAAGACAGCTCGCAGAGCTTTGTCCGCCTGCCGCCGTTCATATTATCAATGCCGGCATCAGCGGCGACAGTGCTCCCGGCGGCCTTGCCCGTATCGATCGGGACATTTTGGCATACCACCCCGATCTGACCGTGGTTTGCTTCGGGCTCAATGACAACGGACATGGGTTAGCCGGCATCGACACCTACAAAAATGCCCTTAGGGAAATTTTTGCAAAGCTCAAAGCCGCCGGAAGTGAAGTCATCGCCATGACACCCAACATGATGAACACCTATGTCAGCCCACATCTGATGCCCGGTGTAATGACAGATATTGCCGCCGCCTGTGCCGCAAGGCAAAAGGACGGCACCATGGATGCTTATATGGATGCCATGCGCGATGCCGCAAAGGAATACGATATTCCCGTTGCCGATGTGTATGCCCTGTGGAAATCCATGGATGAAAAGGGCATCGACACCACGGAGCTTCTGGCGAATTACATCAACCATCCCACAGCAAAAATGCACGAGCTTTTTGCCCATGCACTTCTTTGTGTCATGTTAGCATAAATCGACAAACAAAGAAAAAATCTCTTGTATACTGCACCCTCTTTTCTGTCCATACTTAAAATGTAA
Organism: Clostridia bacterium; assembly: GCA_017390225.1. Classification (GTDB taxonomy): domain Bacteria; phylum Bacillota; class Clostridia; order CAKSNL01; family HGM11501; genus RGIG1017. The sequence continues at coordinate 6,911 of JAFPCL010000007.1, read as the reverse complement.
GGACTTTGAAGGGGGCTTTTTTTATGATCAAAAACAAGGTGGAAATTTGCGGCGTGAATACGGCAAAGCTGAAGGTTTTGTCCGAAGCGGAAAAAGAAGCACTGTTTGCACGTCTTGACAGTGGTGACAAAAGTGCCAGAGAAGCGCTCATTTTAGGGAATCTGCGTCTGGTGCTTTCGGTGATCCAGCGCTTTGCCAATCGCAACGAAAATATTGACGATTTGTTTCAGATTGGCTGTGTGGGGCTTATGAAAGCCATTGATAATTTCGACACAAGCCTGAACGTGCGGTTTTCAACCTACGCCGTTCCCATGATTATCGGCGAGATTCGCCGTTATCTTCGTGACAACAATATGATTCGTGTCAGCCGCTCCATGCGTGATCTTGCTTATAAAACCCTGCAACTGCGAGAACAGCTTCTGTCGGAAAAGCAAAGAGAACCCAAGGTCGAAGAGCTTGCCGTGCTTTTGGAGGTCACCCCCGAAGAAATCACCCGTGCTTTGGAAGCTATCACAGAGCCTGTGTCTTTATATGAACCGATTTATCATGAAAACGGCGATGCTTTGTATATTATGGATCAGCTGGGTGATTCTCGTGACACGGTGGATATGTGGGTGGAGAATTTAGCCGTAAAAGAAGCGATGGCGCACCTTTCGGAACGGGAAAAAAAGGTTCTGACTCTTCGATTTTTCAACGGACGGACACAAATGGAGGTTTCCCGCGATATCGGCATTTCGCAAGCGCAAGTTTCCCGCATGGAAAAGGCAGCACTACTCCGCCTTCGAAAATATATGTAAAAATAAAAAAAATTCTGTGAACCTACTGGATTTTTTCTTAAATTTATGGTATTCTATAAATATATGTAAAAAGGAGCTTGAATTTTATGAAAAAATCCTTGTTCGTATTGCTTTTATCGGTCTGCTTGCTGCTGCTTTGTGTTTCTGCTTATGCCGCAGACGGACTCATGATCCGTTCCGTATACGGCGGCGGTATTGCGGCAGACAATGCCTGTGCTTCCACCCACTCCTATGTGGAGTTATATAACGATAGCGATTCCTCTGTTTCCCTTTCCGGATACAGCCTGCAATATAAAAGTGCCGACAGTGACAATTGGGTGATGCTCCGTCTATCAGGCACCGTGCCTGCCAAGCATTCTTTTTTAGTGCGCGGCAGTGCCCATATCAGCAACCGTTTATATATCACAGGCGATGTCGGCCGTGTGAATCTTTACGACGGAGATTACGATATGTCCTGGTCTCAGCTTCTGAACAATAAAGAATGTAAAGTGGTTCTGATGCAGTCCACTGCACTGCTCACTGTTTCCAATCCCTTTGATATTGACGGTGCGGGCACGAAAGCTTCCGGCTATGTGGATATGGTTTCGGCAACCACCACGGCTTCGACTATCGCAGAAACAGCTCCTGTTTTTGATATTTCCAAGCAAAATACCATTGTGCGTGCCAATCTTGTCGATACCGATAACAACAGTGTTGACTTTATTGCCGCCGACCTTCGGTTTATCGATCTTGAAATGTATGGCCCGCGTTCTTTAGCCTCCGGTGCTTATACCCCGGAAACTTACACGCAAGCGCCGACTTCCATTCCCCCCATCGTCATCAATCAGGCATACGGTGGCGGCGATTCCGGCGATAACGGCACAGCTGTCACCCACGGCTTCATCGAGCTGTATAATCCCACGGACAGTGCCGTTTCTTTAAACGGCTGGAGCTTGCAATATGCTCCCGAGGGTGCCGCCTATGCAAGGCTCAAGCTTTCCGGCACTCTTGCTGCCCACACTTCCTATTTGGTTCGTTGCGGCGAACATATCAACGATACCAGTTATATTTCAGGCAACGTCGGCAGACTGAATCTTTTCAACGCAAGCTATGATAAAACCTGGGATATTTACATAAATAACAAGGGCGCAAAGATTGTCCTTTTGGCAACCACACAGCCCCTGACTTCGATAAACCCCTTCGACACCGACGGACAAGGCACAAAAGCCTATGGCTATGTGGATATGATCGGCATGGGAAACTTAGACGGCGACACCGACGGCGGAGAAAAAGACCCCGTGCTCGGGCAGTCCAAGCAAAAAGCCCTGCGCCGTGTGTTCTTCACCGACACGGACAACAACGACAAGGACTTTTTAGTCGTAGACTACCGCACTGCCGAGCTTTCCTTTGTTCGTCCCCGCAGCACCAAAGATGGCGCATGGCAGTGCACCGACAGCTCTCTTCCCTCCGTTCCCGAACACCTGTCCTCTTTGATGATCAATCAGGTCTACGGTGGCGGATGGGCACTCGACTGTCCCTTCTCCCACACCTTCGTGGAGTTTTTCAACGCCGGCGAGGAAACGATTTCTCTGGATGGTTGCTCCTTGCAATACGGTGAAGTCGGCGGCTTCACGGAATATGCTTCTTTAGACGGCTATGCCATCCCCCCGAAGCACAGCTTTTTAATCCGTTGTCTTGATAACCCCGAAGCTTTGGTCGGCGTTCACTTCATCCGCTACGATATGACCGATCCTTCAACCTATGATGTGTCCTTCCCTGAATTCGTCATCAGCAATAATTCTTTCTCCGTCGGCATTTGCTATGGTGTGACAAAAGCACTCGGCGACCAAATTGACCCTGCCGCCGCCGCTTGCGTGGTAGATTATGTTCGCACCAATGATACATCCAAGCAGAAAACACTTCGTGCCACCAATTTTGAAAAAGGTAACATGGAATCTCTGCGTTTTGAACTGGTTAGCGACAGATTTGTTGCCGACTACCGTCCCCGTTCTTTGAAGGACGGTGCACAAGAGACTCGCAACGATTTGCGATACTATGCCTCCACCATTTACAACACCGATCCTTTGGTGGACGATTATGTGTCTACGCTTCCCGCTTCCGGAGAAATCGAAATCGGTACGGTGTTCAACAACCTGACAGGCATCAAAGATACCGAACCCGATTATCTGTATGCCGTTCAATACGGCGAAAGCGACGAAATCCTTGCTGTGTCCGTTGACCGCATCAAGCCCGACAATCTCGGCATGAAGAAAAAAGAGCATCGGATTATCATTTTAGAAAACACAAAAACACTTAAAATATTCCTTTGGGACGGTCTTACCCTTCGCCCCTATATCGACGATTATTTCGTATACACAAAATAACGCATAGACAGGAGAATCCCCATGCAAACCTCCTTTATATCCTCTGTAACAGAAGAACACGTGCAACGTGCCGCCGCCATTTTAAATGACGGTGGCTTGGTTGCTTTCCCGACCGAAACGGTCTACGGCTTAGGTGCTTTAGCCACCAATGAAACCGCCGTGAAAAAAATATTCGCCGCCAAGGGAAGACCGTCGGACAATCCGCTTATTATTCACATTGCCGACTTTTCGGAAGTCACGCGCTATGCACGGGAGATTCCTCCGATTGCAGAACGCCTGGCAGAAGAATTCTGGGGTGGCCCGCTGACCATGATTTTTAAAAAACAGCCGTCTGTGCCCGATGCCGTCACCGCAGGGCTTGATACCGTTGCGATTCGGCTTCCTTCTCATCCGATAGCATACCGGCTGATCAAAGCGGCAGGAAGCGGCATTGCCGCCCCTTCTGCCAACACTTCCGGCAGACCCAGCCCCACCACCGCCGCCGACGTACTGGCAGACATGGAAGGAAAAATCGAAATGATTTTAGACGGCGGCACATCAGAGCACGGCGTTGAGTCCACGGTTTTGGATTTGACAAGTTCGACCCCTCGAATCTTGCGGCCCGGTGCCGTCAGTTTAGAGATGCTTCTTCCCTTTTTGCCCGATTGTACCTATGCATCCGCAAATCACTGCGATAAGCCCGCCTGCCCCGGCATGAAATACACCCATTATGCCCCCGATGCCAAAGTGTTTGCCGTAAAGACTTTATCTGTCCTTGATGTCAACCGTCTGACAGAAAATGATCCCGACGCCGGTATTTTAGCGCTTTCTGTAGAAGAATCGGGCTATCGTGCCGCCCATTTATTATCTGCAGGAAAAACTGCCGCCGATTATGCGGCATGCCTGTTCTCTTATCTTCGAGAGGCAGACCGCCGCGGCATTCGCACATTGTATGCCGTGCTACCGTCCCCCGATGGAATCGGCACCGCCGTCATCAATCGATTAACCAAAGCGGCAGGAGGCGATATTCTATGACATATTCCACCTTGCTTTTAGATGCAGACGAAACACTGCTGGATTTTGCCGCCGCCGAAAAAAAGGCACTTTTTCTCACCATGCAGGAATTGGGCTATGCAATTTCGGAGCAAGAGCATAAACGCTACTCTGAAATCAACGATGCCCAGTGGAAAAAGCTGGAGCGCGGGGAAACCACCAAGCCGATTCTGACCGTTGCCCGCTTTTCGCTGTTTTTAGCCGAGCTCGGCATTGTGGCTGATGCCAAAGAAGTCAACCGACAGTACACGGACAACTTATCTTTGGGTAGTGATCTGATTGACGGTGCTATGGACTTTTTGGAAACCGTAAAACAGCATTTTTCCCTATATATGATCACCAACGGCACCGCCCACGTGCAAATCAAACGTCTTGCCGCCGCTCGTATCGATCATTTTTTCTCCGAAACCTTCATTTCGGAAGCCATCGGCTACGCCAAGCCGAAAAAAGAGTATTTTTCCTATGTTCTTTCTCATATTGAAGAACAAGACCCCAAAAAGGTGCTTGTCATCGGTGACTCCCTTACCTCGGACATTACCGGTGGGCAAAATGCAGAACTTGACACCTGCTGGTTTAACCGCTATAATAAAAAGTGTACCCTTGATACGCCTCCCACCATGGAGGCAAAAAATTATTCGGAGCTTTTGAATTTATTGGGTATTTCCCATTAAGAAAGGAATGTTTCTTGTATGAAAAAAATATTTCTTATATTATCCCTATGCTGTCTGTTTTTCGGTATGATCTATACGGCCGGCGCCGCAGATGCAGATGATATTCTGGTCTATTTAAACGGAAACCGTTTGACATTTGATGTGGAGCCTTGCATTATGGACGGGCGCACCATGGTGCCTTTGCGCGGTATTTTTGAAAAGCTGGGCGCCACCGTCTCCTGGGACGATCAGACGCGCTCTGCCACCGGCGTTTCTTCCTCTCGCACGGTTGTGTTCACTGTGGACAGCCACACCTATACGGTCAACTTTATTCCGCATACATTAGACGTCGCTCCCTGCATCGTTAACAGCCGCACTTTGATTCCCTTGCGTGCCGTTTCAGAAAGTCTGGAATGTACGGTCGATTGGCACGCTGAATATCGCTCCGTGATTATCGCCACCCCCGATTGGGATAGCACCGGATGGACAGTTCCACGTCCCGAGTTCACCTATACCGAAGAAGAACGGCTTTATAGTACATCCAATTTTTTTGAAATGAATGCCTACTATGAAAAGCAAAACCAAACGCCCGATTACTTGGATCTTGTTACGGTTTATGATTCTTCTGCCGGCTTTTATCTTGATAATGCACCGATTACGTTTTCATCTCCTGCCAAGGTCATCAACAGCCGCACCATGGTTCCTTTGCGAGAGATGATGGAGCTTTTGGGAGCTACTGTCACATGTGATAGCGAAACGGACAAAATCTCCGTGCAAAAAGATTCTATTTTCCTGACACTTACACCGGGCAGCAATACTCTTGAAAACACCGGCATTGCCAGTAAAACAGAAATTCCTGTTCTCCGCTTGGACGGCACGGTCTATATGCCGATTAGCGTAATTTCCCAGTTGGAATATACAACCGCTTGGGACAGCGAGAAAAATGCCATTATGATTGCCTCCCCTGCCTTGTATATCGATCCGATTCCTACAGACTTTTACTGCTTTGAAAGCCAAATTTCTGTTCCGGATCCTTCCTCCGTGTGGACGTTCTCTTCCGTCATAGAGGATCCTAATGGTCTCTATTACCGTTATCCCTCCGCAGAGTTCACCGAGGAAATGGTTTCTATTTATGTTGAACTTCTCTACAAATGTGCATTTAGCGAAAAGATTGGCAGACCGGGCATCTATGAATCAAATACCCATTCTGTACAGCTCTCTACAATTTTGGATGGTGCTTCCTACTTCCAGATTGCCATTACGCCACTTGAAGTATACAACAAGTATGCCAACAAAGAATTGACATTCTATACTACACACCCCAAGGTACCGGATTTCGGCATCAACTGTGGCGTCAACGGCGGCACGACCACCCAAGGCCCGTCTTTTGATTATACCTATATGGTCAAAGCCAACCAAGAAACCTTGATTGCCGAATACAGTGAAATGCTTCTTTCCGTCGGATTTACTCCCATATCCTCCGACTCCTTCTGGCAGACGAACGGGGATAAATCGCTTCTCGTTTGTCTGCGCATGGAAAAAAATTACGTTATTATTTCAATTTATACCTTACCTGAAAGCGAATCCTAATTTTTTAAAACATATATGAAAAAAGATGCTCGCCTCTTTTTTAAGAGATGAGCATCTTTTTTTCTGATATCGGCGTACAGTTTTTATAAAATATTAAAAAATAAATCGCTTTTAAAAAACACAGCACTATTTCATGCCAACAGCAAGCTTTAATTTTTCCCAGATTTTCACCATCGCCCATGTGTCCAGACAGCAATAGGTCAATAAATCCTGCCGTGTCTGTTCTCTTTTTTCTTCCGTCATTCCTGCCAATGCTTCATATAGTCCGTTAGCGGCGGCACCGTCGTGAATGGCAAGACGGCTATAGTCCAGCGTTGGATCATTGGGATAAAGGGTGGGAAGCACTTGCTTGATGGAGCTTTTTCCATGAAGCTCTTTTTGATAGTAATCCATCTGTAAAAAAGGATATTCCAAATCGCGCAGTTTATCGGCAAGTGCTAACAGTTGAAAGAGGTAGAACGATATACCCACGGGCAAGA